>NZ_JBHWOO010000128.1:0-12403 GCF_043424415.1 Luteococcus sp.
CCCGCTGGCCTCGGCCATCTCGATGACGGCAGTGGTTCCGTCGCCCAACATCCCCCAGGTGGCCTCCACCCGATCGCCGAGCGGCCCGTCGACGGTGGTCTGCACGAAGCTCCCGCCGGTGGCGTCGACCAGCGACTGCACAGTGCCCTCCCCGCCGTCGGCCATCGGCACGTGCACGAAGTCCGTGTCGGGCATCACCTGCCGCATCCCACGCTCGAGCGCCTCGCAGACCTGCTTGGCAGTGAGCGACTCCTTGAAGGAGTCGGGGGCAAGGACGACGGTGTGCCTCATGGGTCCATTGTGCTCGACACGATGAGCCTTGTCCGCTACGGCCCTGAGGCAATCCCTTCCGTTTGGGCAGGGACACAGGCGATTGCCCTAGGGACGGTCCGGAACGAGTCAGGTGAGCACCTCCGCAATCCCATCCATTTCGACTCTTGACACGCCCTTCGGGCATGCCGCAAAATTACAGTTATACGATTAATGTGGAGGATGTCCTCCACTGCACCAACGGAGGTGGAGATGGCCCGCCGCACGACGATGCAGGACATCGCACGCGAAGCCGGCGTCTCACAGGCCACCGTCTCCTTGGTGCTGAACGAGGCGACAGCGGGACGAGTGTCCAAGGAAACCGCGAATCGCGTTCGCCAGACAGCCACCGAACTCGGCTACCGCACCAATGCCCACGCAAAGGTCCTGCGCGAGGGACGCTCCACCATGATCGGCTTCATCGGTGACGAAGTGGCCACCTCACCCTTCGCCGGCGAACTGATCAAGGGCGCCCAGCACCAGGCATGGGCAGAACAACACGTCCTGCTCACGGTCGACACCAACCGGGTCCCCCGCCTCGAGCAGGCGGCCATCACCATGATGCAGAGCTACAGCGTCATCGGCATCATCTACGCAGCCATGTACCACCGTGTGGTGTCCCTTCCCGCGGAACTGCAAGGGGTACCAGCTGTGTGCGTGAACGCCGAGGACGAGCGAGGAAGCGTTGCCAGCATCTTCCCCGACGAGGAGAGAGGCGGTCGCGAGGCTGCTGAACTTCTTCTCGACCGAGGGCACCGGCGCTTGGCCGTCATCAACATCGCCCCCGAGGATTCGAAGCTCCCGGCAGCCGCCGGACGCCTCGCCGGTTTTCGCGCGACCCTGACCAAGCGGGGCCTGGCATTGCCCCCGGAGCATGTCGTCCACGGCAGCGGTATCCACGCCGATGGCGTCGCCTTCACCCACCACCTGATGCGCCTGCCCGAGCCTCCGACCGCAATCTTCTGCGCCAACGACCGCACCGCCCTGGGTTGTTACCAAGCCCTCCGCGAGATGGGTCTATGCGTGCCGGAAGACGTGTCGGTGGTCGGCTTCGACGACCAAGACATCCTGGGCGATTGTTTCGCGCCGGGCCTGACCACCTTCAGGCTCCCCTTCGAAAGGATAGGCCGCGAGGCGGTGGAGCGGCTGCTCTCACCCGAACCGGATACCCGCCCGCTACGTTCTGCAATTCCGTGCCCCTTGGTTGAGCGCGGATCCGTCTCAGCACCTCCCGCCACCCACTAGGAGAATCAATGAGGATTTCTCGCCGCAAAGCGGCGCCAGCAATCGACATGCCGGTGAGACAGGCCCCCCTGCTCCAGCGCATTCGTCAGTCGTGGCAGTTATACGTTCTACTTGCGCCCGGGATCATCTACTTGGCCATCTTCAAGTACTGGCCCATGTACGGGGCCCAGATTGCCTTCCGCAACTACAACCCCATCGACGGCTTCACCGGCAGTCCATGGGTGGGTCTCAAGCACTTTGAGCGCTTCATCGACTCCTATCAGTTCGAGCGCCTGCTGACCAACACCCTGTCGGTGAACATGCTGGGCCTGCTGATCGCCTTCCCTGTGCCCATCATCCTGGCGCTGGTGATTAACCAGCTGACCAGCGAACGCTTCAAGAAGTTCGCCCAGACTGTTCTCTACGCGCCCTCGTTCATCTCCGTCGTCGTGGTCGTGGGCATGATCTACCTCCTCTTCAGCCCCCGGTCGGGCCTGGTGAACCACGCCATCCAGCTGGCTGGCGGCAACCCCATCTTCTTCATGGGCGAGCCCGGCTGGTTCCGTCCCCTGTTCATCGGATCCGACATCTGGCAGAACGCCGGTTTCTCGATGATCGTCTACCTGGCAGCCCTCACTGCGATCGATCCATCCCTGCACGAAGCGGCGAAGGTGGATGGTGCCAACAAGTTCCGGCGCACCTGGCACATCGACCTGCCGGGAATCCTGCCGGTGATCACGATCCTGTTCATCCTTGCCATCGGCAACCTGTTCAACCTCGGCTTCGAGAAGGTCTACCTGATGCAGACCGACCTGAACCTGCCCACCTCCGAGGTGATCAACACCTACGTCTACAAGACCGGTCTCCAGAACGCACAGTTTAGCTACTCGGCCGCCATCGGACTGTTCAACTCCGTCCTGAACCTCATCCTCCTACTGACCTTCAACTGGGTGGCCCGCAAGGCCAACCAGTCGAGCCTCTGGTGACACCATGAGCCATTCCGCACCCACCACCGACACAGCCCGGCGCAAGCCGCAGAGCCTCCTGGGGCGTATCGCCGACCCCAGCTTCAACGTGCTGAGCATCTCCGTGCTCCTGCTCGCCATGGCAGCGATCATCTACCCGCTCTACTTCATCGTCATCGCTTCCATCAGCGACCCCAATCAGATCCAGCAGGGCCGCGTCTGGTTCATCCCACGCGGCGTCACCCTCGACGGATACCGCACCCTCCTCGCCAATGACGCCATGCTGAGAGGATTCGCCAACTCTGTGATGTACACCTCACTTGGCACCCTGATCAGCGTCTCGATCATCCTCGCCACCGGCTATGCCTTGTCCCGCAGGGACATGCCAGGGCGCAACCTGTTCATGATCCTGTTCGTGATCACGATGTTCTTCGATGGCGGCCTGATCGCCCGCTACCTCGTGGTCAAGCAGCTGGGCATGCTCGACACCATCTGGGCCGTCATCCTGCCCGGCGCGGTGGGCGTCTGGAACCTGATCATTGCCCGCACCTTCTTCGAGCAGAACGTCCCCAACGAACTTCGCGAAGCCGCCCAGCTCGATGGCTCGAACGACTTCAATTTCTTCTTCCGGATCGCACTGCCCATGACGAAGCCGCTGATCGTGCTGATGGCCATGACGCACATGGTCGCCTACTGGAACAGCTACTTCGATGCCATGATCTACCTCAATGACGAGTCGTTGTACCCGCTCCAGCTCGTACTGCGCAATGTCCTGATCCAGTCCCAGGCATCTGCCTCGATGGATACGGGTTCGATCGACTCCTATGCCGCTGCGCAGCGTCTGGGCGAATTGATCAAGTACGCCATGATCGTCGTCTCCACCGTCCCGCTGCTGTGCATCTTCCCCTTCATGCAGAAGTACTTCGTCAAGGGCGCGGCCCTCGGCGCCCTCAAGTGAGCCATACCCACCAATCCGCGGAACACCTCCGCACCTCCTGAAAGGTCAATGAAATGCAACGACGCAATTTCCTCCTCAGCGGTCTCGGCATCGCCGCAACAGCGGTGATCGCCGGCTGCTCCAAGGGCGGCTCCGAGGGAGCAGCCGCAGTGGACGATGCCTCAGCCGATTTCGGGCTCAAAGAAGAGGGCCTGCCCATCGTCGCCAAGACCCTGCCGCTCACCTTCGCGGGCACCAAGTCCGCCCTGGCACCCAAGTACGAGTCCATGGCCTTGGTCCAGCAGTGGCAGAAGGACACCAACATCAAGGTGACGTGGAACAACCTCCCCGACACCGTCTTCGCCGAGAAGAAGAACCTCATGCTGGCCAGCGGGGATCTGCCCGACGCCCTGTACAACACAGGCCTGTCCGACGCGGAGATCATCCAGTACGGCACCAACGGGACGCTCATTCCCTTGGAGACCCTCATCGATGAGCATGCACCCCTGCTGAAGGGGATCTTCGACAAGAGGCCCGACATCAAGTCGGCGATGACAGCATCCGACGGGCACATCTACACCCTTCCTGCCGTCGAGGAACTCGGGATCCTCCCGTACCCCAACTTCCTGTTCATCAACAAGAAGTGGCTCGACGAGGCAGGCCTGCCCGTGCCCAAGACGGTGGCAGAGTTCAAGAAGGCGCTGCAAGCCTTCAAGAAGCGCGGCCCCAACGTCATCCCGCTCAGCTTCCGCACTGACTCCTTCTGCGCGAACCCGCATGATCTGATCGCCGCCATCGGTGGCATTCCCGACAACAACGACCACCGCATCGTGCGCAACGACAAGGTCGAGTTCACGGCAAACACCGACGGTTGGAAGGCCGGGGTCAAGGAGCTCGGGCAGTGGTACAAGGAAGGCCTCATCGATCCTGAGTCCTTCTCCCAGGATGACGCCGCCTACATGGCCAAGGGCAAGAATGAACCTGCCAATTTGGGCGCCTTCTTCTGGTGGGAACTCAAGGAAGTGGTCGGGGACGCCCGCTTCAAGGACTACGTCATGGTGGGCGTCCTCGAGGGCAAAGACGGCAAGCGTCTGGCGAGCGTCTCCAACAACCAAGAGATCAATCGCGGAGCCTTTGCGATCACGCGCAGCAACAAGTACCCCGTCGCCACCATGCGCTGGGTGGACCGTCTCTACGACCCGGCCATGTCTGCCCAGGCGAGTTGGGGTCCCATCGGCGTCACCCTCAAGAAGGACGCCAGCGGCATGTTGGTTCAGATCCCTGCCAAGGCGGGCGAGTCCGAGGGCGAGCGTCGCCAGAAGGTGGCCCCCGGAGGACCCAAGGTGACCACCGCTGAGGACTTCGAGAAGGTGGTCGCACCCGAGCCCCGAGCCAAGGAGCGCCAGGACCTGGTGAAGGAGCACTATGAGCCGTACAAGGCCAATGACCGCTTCCCACCGGTGCTGCTGAGCAATGACGAGCTCCAGACGGTCACCGATCCGCAGACCGACATCACCGCCCTGGTCAAGGAGAAGTTCGCCACCTGGATCGTCAAGGGCAACATCGATGCCGAGTGGGACGGGTATGTTGCAAAGCTGCAGAGCATGGGGCTCGAGGACGTCATGAAGGTCTACCAGGACGCCTACGACCGCTACAAGGAACAACAGGGCTGACAGCAGCCACCGCAGCCGACCCTCCAAGGACAGCAATGAAGACGAGCAGCGTCGACCCCACGACCGATACCGAGACGCCCCACTTCAGGCCGAGCCTCCACTTCACGCCGCGCGACACCTGGATGAACGACCCCAACGGGCTGGTGACCCACAAGGGTGTGCACCACATGTTCTTCCAGAACAACCCGCACGGGCGCGAGTGGGGCAACATGTCGTGGGGTCACGCTGCCTCGTCCGACCTGCTGCACTGGACCGAGCTGCCGGTCGCGCTGACCGGCGACGAGACCGAGGGCATCTTCTCCGGCAGCATCGTCTGGGACCGGGAGAACACCTCCGGTCTGGGCGATGGCGACGAGGGTCCGCTGGTGGCGCTCTACACCAGCGACTTCACCGAGCACTCCCCGCGCGGCGCAGAGCAGGCCCAGTCGGTCGCATGGAGCATCGACGAGGGCCGCAGCTGGACCAAGTACGACGGCAATCCGGTGCTGGCACGGGGTTCGCGGCAGTTCCGCGACCCCAAGGTCTTCTGGCACGAGCCGACCGGCCGCTGGGTGATGGTCTGTGTCGAGGCCACCGACCGTCAGGTGGTGCTGCACACCTCCACCAACCTGCTGGACTGGGAGCTGGCCAGCATCGTCGGCCCGGCGGGTGCCGTCGAGGGCCTGTGGGAGTGCCCCGACCTGATCCAGGTGCCGATCGAGGGCAGCGACGAGCTGCGCTGGGTGATGCTGGTGAGCCTGAACCCGGGCGGCCCGTGCGGTGGTTCGGGGATGCAGTGGTTCCTGGGCGACTTCGACGGGAAGACCTTCACCGCCGACGGTCCCGCGCGGACCCGCTGGTTCGACCACGGCCCCGACATGTACGCGGCGGTCAGCTTCGCCGGGCGTCCCGCCGGGGCACGGCCGCTGGTGGTGGGGTGGATGAGCAACTGGAGCTATGCCGGCAACTCCCCCACCCGCCCGTGGGCCTCGGCGATGACGCTTCCGCGGGAGCTCTCCCTGGCGCCGGTGGACGACGACCTGGTCCTGCGCCATTCGCTGGTGCTGCCAGATGGTTCGGGGCCTGACGAGAGTGTCCCACTGGAGGTCGGCGACGACGGCACCCTCCCGCCCCACGGTGCCTACCTGCTGCGGACCGTCCTGCCGGGCGAGGACGTTTCCAGCCTGGCCCTGAGCCGGACCGCGGCCCCGGATGCGACCCACGGCAGTGGCCGCACAACGCTGACCGTCCAGCGCGAAGGCGCCCGCCTGCTGGTGGATCGTCGGGAGGGAAGCCTCACCGATGTCCACGACGGCTTCGAGAGCTTCCAGGTGGAGCTGCCCGAGCGTGAGGTCACACTGCAGCTGGTCGAGGACCACGGGCTGGTCGAGGTGCTGCTCGACGACGGCCTGATCAACGTGAGCGTCCAGACCTTCCCCGCCGACGGACCGCTGGAGGTCGGGGTGCTGGGCACCGAGGTGCAGGTGGTCGGGCTGGACTAGCCCAACCCGAGCACCTGCGACCTGGCCGGACTCAGAACTCCTGGCCCTCTTCCTGGATGACGACTCCGCCGAGGGCGCGGGTGATCAGCTCGGCGGCGGACTCGCCGGACTCGTCGAGGGTCTCGTCGTCCTCGCTGACCAGCTTGGACTCGTCGATCTCCGGCTCGGGCTCGCTCGGTCCCGAGGCGGTCTGGCGGATGTTCTGCCGTGCCTGGGCGGTCCAGCGGGAGGTCTCTGGTTGGTCATCCTCCTCGGGCGGCGGCTCGGGAGCACTGGTGGGCGTGCGGGGGCCCGGATCCCCGTCGCCTCGGGTGACGGCCGAGACGGGCGCCTGGCCCTGCCCCGACTGGGGTCCCGCTGCCGCTTGGAATCCCCGGCCCTGCCCGGCGTGCTGGGCTCCCTGCTGCTGGGCGGGATGCCAGTCGGTGCGTCCGTCGGTGCGCGGCGGAGCGCTCTGGCCAGACTGGTCCGCGGCGTCCTGGTTCGGGCCCCGACCGGGTGCCGGCGGCTGTGAGGGCTGACCGCCACGGGCCGGGCCACGGCCCTGTTCGAGGATGGCCTCGATGCGCAGGTCGGCCCCCATCACCTCGACCATGCAGTCGCGCAACACGTCTTGGCTGCCGCCGCTGGCGAAGCTGTCGCGGGCGCCCGGATTGCTGAAGCCGAGCACCAGGCGTCCGTCCGTGACGTCGACCACCTGGGCGTTCTGGCTGAGCAGGATCCAGGCGAAGCGACGACGGCTCTTGACCTCGTCCAACACCTGCGGCCACAGCCGACGCACGTCGGCGACGGCGATCTGACGACCATCCTGGCCGACTGCTGGCTGGGAGGCCGGTGCCTGCGTGGGTTCGGCCTGGCCAGCGGGAGCGGGTGCCGGCTGACCGGCAGGGCGCTGCCCCTGCGCGGGACGCTGCCCCTGCGCGAGACGCTGTCCCTGGACCGGCGGCTGGCCCTGTACGGGCTGGCCACCCTGCTGCGGCTGGCCGTCCGGAGGCACCTGGGCCGGCGGCGCGGCCGGGGCCTGCGGCGTCGAGGCGTCCGGCTGGCGCTGCTCCTGCTCGGGCCGGGACTGGGGCTGGCCGGGCGTGGGGGCCTGACTGACTGAGTGCTGCCCGGGCGCGGTTGGCTGCGCCACGCCCTGTCCCCCGTGCTGCTGGGGAGCGTTCTGCTCGGGCGCGAACTGTGCCGCCTGTCCCTGGGCGGCCTGACGGGCGGCCGCGGGCCCCATGGGAGCGCCTGTCGAATCCCCCACAGAGACAGGCATCTGGCCGCCGAGGTCGTCGGGCTGCCACTGCCCCGCACCCGGATCGGCCGGCTGCGCGGGGGCACCGGCCATGCCGATGCGTCGCTCCAGACGATCCAGCCGGGCGTGGATGCCGCGGCCGTCGACGTCGGCACCGGGCAGCAGCACGCGGGAGCACATCAGCTCCAGGTGCAGCCGCGGTGCGGTGGTGCCGCGCATGTCGGTGAGACCGGTGGCGATCACCTCGGCGGCGCGAGTCAGCTCACCGGCGCCCATGCCATTGGCCTGCACCTCCAGTCGCTCGGCCTGGTCCCCCGCCACGTCGATCAGCCCGCTTGAGACCGCCTCGGGAACAGCGGCGACGATCACCAGGTCGCGCAGGCGACGCAGCAGGTCCTCGGCGAAGCGCCGAGGGTCCTGCCCGACTTCGATCACCTTGTCAATGGTGGAGAAGACCCCCGACGAGTCACCGGCTGCGAAGGCGTCCATGATCTCGTCGAGCAGCGCGTCGGGGGTGTAGCCGAGCAGTGCGGAGGCCTGCTCGTAGCTGACCCCGCCCTCGGCGGCGCCGCCGAGCAGCTGGTCGAGCACGCTCAGCGAGTCACGCACCGAACCCGCGCCGGCACGCACCACCAGCGGCAGCACGGTCTGGTCGACGGCCACCCCCTCGCGGTCGCACAGCTGCGCCAAATAACCCTGCAGCACCTTCGGCGGGACCAGCCGGAAAGGGTAGTGGTGGGTGCGGGAGCGGATGGTGCCGATGACCTTCTCGGGCTCGGTGGTGGCGAAGATGAACTTCACGTGCGGCGGCGGTTCCTCGACCAGCTTCAGCATCGCGTTGAAGCCCTGGGCGGTCACCATGTGGGCCTCGTCGATGATGTAGATCTTGTAGCGGCTGTTCACCGGCGCGAAGAAGGCCCGTTCGCGCAGGTCGCGGGCATCGTCGACGCCGCCGTGGCTGGCCGCGTCGATCTCGATCACGTCGATCGACCCGCTACCGCCACGCGCCAGGTCACGACAGCTCTGGCACTCGCCACATGGGGTGGGCGTGGGGCCCTGCTCACAGTTCAGGCAGCGGGCCAGGATGCGGGCGCTGGTGGTCTTGCCGCAGCCACGAGGACCGCTGAACAGGTAGGCGTGGTTCACCTTGTTGTTGGTCAGCGCACGCTGCAGCGGCTCGGTGACGTGCTCCTGGCCGATCACCTCGGCGAAGTTCTCGGGGCGGTAGCGACGGTAGAGGGCCAGCGGAGCCTGCTGCTCCACCCGGGCCGCATCGGGCACGGCGGGTGCTTGTGCGGGTGCAGGCGCAGCGGCATCCGAGTCGGCAAGAGCCGGATCGACCAGCGGAACCGCCTCGCCCTCGGGGAGGCCGGAGCCGGTGGCAGCGTCGAGGTCGACGGACTCGGCCATGTCCATGGACTCGTCCAGGTGGTCCTCATCGAAGTCCTCGGCGGACGCGTCGTCCCTGTCGTCAACCTCGTCGTCATGGGGGGCCGTCTGGTCGGCGTTGGCAACCGCCTGCGCCGGGACCTGGGGGATCAGCTGGTCGGCGCCGCCCAGCAGCAGCTCGTCCTCCTCGTCATCGTCGTCGAGTTCGGCCAGCTCCTCCTCGCTGAGGCCCGAGCCATTCTCGGCCAGGCCCGGCACCGTCACGACAACCTCCGGCTCATCCATCGTGGTCTGCTCCTGCTCATCAGGATCGGCGAGCGGCTCGCCGCCACGCTGGGGCTTCGGCTCGTCGGGCACGGCAGGCTCGTCGAACAGGCCCGGACCGCCCTGGTCGAAGAAGTCCTCGGAGCCCTCACCGGGCTGGGGATCGCTCACGTCGTCTACCACGGCCCCGAGCCTAGTAGGGGGCGCCGACACTTTCCTGCGCCCCGAGCCGCCACCAGTGCAGCGGGGTACCGCCACCATCCCCAACGCGTCCATGACCGGAGCATGTCGCCTCGCTGCCAAAACAGACGCGACGGAAGCCTTGGAAGGTTCAAAAGCAGTTGGCCCTCCACAACTCGTCTGTTTTCGCGCGGCATAACCTCCCGCCAGCCTTGCCACAGCCCACGGCCAGGAACCCGGTGGAAATCCCGGACCCGAGGAGCACGGCTGGACGATCCCACCGCCGACCAGTTCGCCGACCGGATGCACCAGGGCCGCTGCGGATCGCGTGGGAGCAGAACGGCTGACCCACTCCGGAGCCGACGAGGCAGGCCCCGGAACGCAAAGGGGCCCCCGCGCACCCGGAAGAGCTCACTTACCCTTGCTGTCTTTCGACCCTGGGGGAGTTGGGCGAGATACCGTCACGCGGGGACCTTGCCAAGGACAATACCGCGAGCTGGGGCACCAGCACGAATCGGGCCGGCAACACCGTCGCGACGAAGTTCGTGAAATGTGCCCGCGGGGAAGCCAGATCGTCACTAGCCTCACCCCATCCGCACACCGACCATCGGTGCTGAGCCGGCTTCCTGCTGACAGGGCCTGCGTGGTGGTGCGCCCAACGGAAGGAATGCCCCCACATGAGTGAGCACCCCCGCCACTTCACAGGAATCCGAGCACCTGCAGCGAAGCCTGAGCAACCGACACATCCAGCTGATCGCCATCGGCGGCGCCTTCGGCACCGGCCTGTTCATGGGCTCCGGCAAGACCGTCCACGCGGCGGGCCCGTCGCTGCTGCTGGTCTACCTGATCATCGGCGTCATGCTCTTCTTCGTCATGCGGGCGATGGGAGAGCTGCTGCTGCACAACCTCGACTACAAGAGCTTCCAGGACTTCAGCGCAGAGATGCTGGGGCCCTGGGCCGGCTTCTTCACCGGCTGGACCTACTGGCTGTGCTGGGTGGTCACCGGCATGGCCGACGTGATCGCCATCAGCGGCTACTGGGATTACTGGGTGCACGACAAGTTCTGGGCGATGGCGCTGGCGGTGCTGGTGATGGTGGGCCTGCTGGGCCTCAACCTGCTCACCGTGAAGCTCTTCGGCGAGCTGGAGTTCTGGTTCGCGCTGATCAAGGTGGTGGCGATCATCGGGCTGATCGCGGCCGGCATCATCATGATCACCACCCGCTTCACCTCCCCCTCGGGCAATGTCGCCAGCATCAGCAACCTGTGGTCTCACGGCGGCTTCTTCCCCACCGGCACCAAGGGTTTCTTCGCCGCCTTCCAGATCGCCGTCTTCGCCTTCGTCGGCATCGAGCTGGTCGGCACCACCTCGGCCGAGACCAAGGATCCGGAGAAGACGCTGCCCAAGGCCATCAACTCGATCCCGATCCGTGTGGTGCTGTTCTACGTCGCCTCGCTGGCCGTGATCATGTGCGTCACGCCGTGGGACGAGGTGAACCCGGCCGTCTCGCCCTTCGTCAACATCTTCGGCCTGCTGGGCTTCGCGGCGGCAGCATCGATGATGAACTTCGTGGTGCTCACCTCGGCGTCGAGCTCCTGCAATTCCGGCATCTACTCCACCAGCCGGATGCTCTACGGCCTGGCGCACCGCGGCATGTCTCCCAAGCGATTCGGGAAACTCTCCGGCAACGGCGTTCCCGTCGCCGGCCTGGTGGTCTCGGTGACGCTGATCCTGTCGGTGATCGGCCTGATGGTGAACGACTCGATCATGGCCGCTTTCACCGTGGTGACCACGATCTCGGCGGTGCTGTTCATCTTCATCTGGTCGATGATCCTGTTCAGCTACATGACCTACCTCAAGCGCCACCCCGAGGCGCATGCCCGCAGCAGCTACAAGATGCCGGGTGCGCGCTTCATGCCCCAGGTGGTCCTGGCCTTCTTCGTCTTTGTCCTCTACGTGCTGACCCAGGAGGCCGACACCTTGCAGGCGCTGATCGTGACGCCGCTGTGGTTCATCCTGCTCGGGGTGACCTGGTTCTTCGGGCGGCGACGTGTGGCCCCGGATGCCGACGACATCACCCCGGAGGGCACGTACGTCTGAGCCCTGTGTTGTGCGCAGTGCCTGGGCGCCTGCGGGTTGCCCCGACGACCGGCAGGCGCTCTGTGCTGGGTGGGTGATGGCGTCCGGCCTGTGGGCGTGAGGCGGGAAGCCTGCCGTGGCAGGACTTCACCCCTACGCTGTTCGCATGGGATTTCGCGAACACACCGGCGTCATCGCCGAGGCCAATGCCCCCGTCGCTCGGGTGTCCACCGACGACACCGCGGAGAATGCCAGCGGTGGCGTCCACGGCGGCCTGATTGCCACGCTCGTCGACGCAGCCATGGGCAAGGCTGCCCGGCTGACCACCGACGACGACGCGAAGGTGGTGACGGTGCAGCTGTCGATCACCTACCTCAACGGCGCCAAGCCCGGCGACGAACTGGTCGCGCGGGCCGAGGTGCTCAAGAGTTCCAAGAACCTCGCGCTGGTCACCTGCGAAGTGCACCGCGAGGGCGACGACGAGCACATCGCCCAGGCCCAGGCCACCTTCGCGATCAGCCACAAGGACTGAGCTCTGACCTGCCGGCTTCGACCCCCGCGCCGCGCCGGTTGGCGCGATCCGTCCAGGTGAGGCTAGGCTGTCCCACGGAGGATTCGCCTAGTGGCCTATGGCGCTCGCTTGGAAAGCGGGTTGGGTT
>NZ_JBHWOO010000129.1:0-6210 GCF_043424415.1 Luteococcus sp.
CCGTGGCGAATTCCTCGCCGGGGCCGCGCGTCGTCTGGTTCGGGTCGTCGGGGGCTCAGTCGTCGTCGATGTCCTCACCGGCCAGGGCGCGGGCCGCCAGCGACTCGCTCTCGGCCACCTCCCACACCTCCCGGGCGGCAGTGAGGTTGAGCGCGACGATGAACAGGCCGAGCACGATGTCGGGCCAGCCGCTGTGGGTGGCGGCGGTCACGCCGGCCATGGCGATGATGGCGAGGTTGGCGATGACGTCATTGCGGGCGGCGAGGAAGGCGGCGGTGGTCATGGAGCCGCCGTGGCTGCGCCAGCGGGCCAGCAGCCAGGTGCAGGCGATGTTGACCACCACAGCTCCGCCAGCGGTCAGCACCAGCGAGAGCACCTCGGGCGGGTGGGGGTCGGAGAACTTGGTCACGGCCTGCCAGATCGCGGCCAGTGCCGGCAGCATGATGATGCCGGCCATTACCTTGCCGGCCACGGCCCGGCGGTGCAGGCTCCATCCCAGCGCCAGCGCGATGAGGCTGTTGACGGCGAAGTCCTCGAAGAAGTCCACCGAGTCGGCGAACAGGCTCACCGAACCGATCGCCAGGGCGACGGCTCCTTCGACGAAGAAGTAGCCCAAGTTGAGCAGGGCCACCAGCATGACGGTGCGGCGCAGGCTGCGGCGCAGCCCCTGGTCGGCCAGCAGGTCGTCGTCGGAGCAAGACGGTTCGGGCTGTTCGTTCACCCCGGAAGCCTATCTGCCGTGCCCTCTAGGCTGGCGGGCATGGACATCACCTCCCCGCGACGGGTCTCCCTGCGCCAGGTCAAGCTCGACGGCACCGCCCTTGACCTGGTGGGCGACCTGGTGCTGGCCGACGACGACCGTGTGGTGGTGCTGCCCGCCGGCAGGGGTCCGGTGGAGGTGCCGCGCAGCCAGATCCGAGCCATGCGCTGGGCCCCCGCCCGGGTGGTGCGCCCCACCTCCCGCGTCGACGACCTGGTGCGGCTGGCGGCGCTCGGGCTGCCCGGCGACAGCACGGTGCGGATGGGTGGCTGGGCGCTGCACGTCGGCCAGGGGCGCTTGCGACGGGCCAATTCCTGCCATGCCACCGGCACTGCCGAACGCGAGCTGGGCCTGGCCGTCGAGCAGGTCGACGGCTTCTACCGGGATCGTGGGCTGGTGCCCTGCATCCAGTTGGCGGCCCGTTCCTGGCATGACGATGCCGAGCCGGCCCACGAGCTGGACCAGCTGCTGGAGCAGCGGGGATGGGCAGTGCGCCAGTCTTCTCGGCTGTTGGTGGGGTCCTTGGCGCAGCTCGACCTGGCAGGAGCGCAGCCCGATCTCGTCTGGGAGGAGCAGCCGTCCATGGCGTGGTGCGTCGCGGCCGGGGTGCAGGACGAGGCAGGCGCGGCGGAGCTGGCCACTGCGCCGGCCCGCTACGCCACGCTGCGGCTGGGCGGTGAGACGGTCGGTGGGGCCCGCCTGGTGCGCGCCGACGACTGGGCCGAGCTGGGGGAGCTGTTCATCTCCCCCGAGCACCGCGGACGCGGACATGGCCGTGCCCTGGCCATCGGGGTGATGGCCAGCGCACGAGAGCTGGGTGCTGCCTACTGCCACGTCACCGTGCCCGACGAGCAGGTGGCGGCGGGGCGCCTGGTGGACCAGCTGGGGCTGGTGCAGCACCACTGGGTGCGCCACCGCGAGCCGGTCAGTTGAGGATGCGGGTCTGGAACAGGTAGTCGTGGTGCTTGCCGCGCAGCGCCTTGAAGCAGGCGTTGAGGTGGGCGAAGAGCTGCACGATCGCGCAGAAGACCAGCAGCGGGATCCCGATCGGTGAGCCGATCAGCGTCAGGGTCAGCACCCATCCGATGATCGTCGCGATGGTCACCCAGATGTTGAAGTTGAAGGCGCCCGCCGCGGCCCGGCGCACGTAGGGGGAGCGGTCCTTGTAGAGCATCCAGATGATCAGGGGGCCGACGAAGCTCAACCAGCCGGCGCTGACCACCATCGCGACAAGGGTCGAGGCGTGGGCCAGTGCCGCGGCGTGACGGTCCTCGTCGGGGATCTGCGCCGACAGCGTGCCATGGGAGTAGGGGTTCTGGTTGGCGTAGTAGCTCATGACCCCATCCTCTCGCGTGCTGCTGCGCCGAAGCACCTTCTTGGGGGAGGGGTCGGGGCCGGGTCAGGGCAGATCCGGGGATCGAGGTCCTCGCTCTCGAAAGCTAGCAAGCAACTGCCCCACTCGTACTTGGGTCGGACACCCGCGCCCAGGCCAGGGCGAAGACCACCATCACCCCCGCGAGCGTCAAGCAAGCGGCGGTGACGCTGTGGCTGGTGACCAACCCGACCAGTGGGTTGAGTGCGGCGCCGACCAGGCTTGCGACAGTACTCACCATCGACAGGGCGGTGGCGCGGCTGGTGACGGGCGCTGCCACGGTGGTGAGGGTGTCTGCGACAGGTCCTCGTACGGCCGCCGAGGCGAGGATGACGACGAAACCGGCAATCGTGCCGAACCGGTGCGGGATCGTCATCAGGGCGAATCCCGCAGCACAGCCGAAAGTGCTTGCCGCGACCAGACGCGTCCTCGAGCCCACACGGCTGCAGAGCCATTCCGAGGAGTGGGAGCCCACGGCGGCGCCCATCTGGGCCAGGGCGAGCAGGACACCGAACCAGCGCACGTCCACCCCCGTCGACTGCCACCGGGGCTGGTTCAGGTAGAAGGCGGCGCCCACGAGGATCCAGGGCTGGAGTGCCGAGAGCCACAACACGGGCGTGGCAAGCACATGCCGGGCCACTGCGCCCAGCGGCTCCGGTGTGGGCGGCTCCGGTGTGGGGGAGTCGTCGCCGTCACGGGTGCGGGGTGCTGCCGGCAGCGCCAGCACGACGGCCGCCCCCGCCGTCTCGGCAACGGCCGCCGCGGCTGCGGGCCAGCCGATGCCACGGGTTGCGAGCAGAGCGCCGATGATGCCGGCGAGTGCTCCCGAGACCGCCGACAGCGCCCCGCAATGACCCAGCACCCCGGTCAGACGGTTACCCGCCTCACGGTCGAGGACGGCGGCCAGGTAGCTGCGGTCCGCACCGGAGACGAGCGCAATGCCGAGGCCGGAGAGCACGTGGGTGGCGACGAACTGGCCGAAGCCATGGCTGGTCGCAAAACCGATGGCAGCCACGGCTCCCACCAGGTAGCCGGCCACCAGTACGGCGCGGTCACTGGTCAGGTCGGCCAGCCGTCCGGTGGGCAGGTCACAGACCATGATGCTCACCACCAGCACCGTCTCCAGGGTGAAGACCTGGGTCCAGGTGAGGCCGCGGGCGAGCAGGTACAGGGTGGAGACGGGCACCGCGAAGGAGGCCGAGGTGAGCGCCGTGGCGATGGCGACCACCGTCAGGGCACGGTGGTGCCAGACGAAGTGGATGGTGTTCACGAGAAGTCCTGGGGTCGAGGGTTCCTGGTCAAGGGGACCGTCGAGCCTGCGGGCTGTGCCGTCGTCAGTACTCGACGGCCGGATCGGACATGCAGATCAGGCCCCAGGCCCTGTCGCATCGACGGGCCGGAGCTGGTCGGATCCGGCTGGCCACCTCACCCGAAGGTGACGGGGCCAGCCCAGTTACCTCGTGGACTCACGTCTCCAGCCAAGCACATGCGGCTGGAACAGCGCTCGCCGCCCACAGCGCACGTCGTGGGCCGACTGGGCACGTGGTGCAGCACGTGCCCAGTGGGCTCTGGGCGTGCCCAGTGGCCGGGCCCAGGGGCGAGGATGGCAACCGGGCCCGTCGCGCTCCCGGGCGGAGCGCCCACGACTAGGATCGGGACCATGCCGGCCAACCTCCTCGTCACGGGCGCCACCATGGTGCTGCTCAGCCTGCCCCTGCTGGTCCTGCTGGCCAGGGGAGTGACCAAGGAGCGGCAACGCCGGGCCGAGCTGCGCGAACAGCTGTTGGCTGCCCCCACCGCACCTGACATCCGGTGACCGGCCCGATCGACGACTTCATCGCCAGCTGCACCCCCACTGACCGGCAGGTACTAGGGGCGATGGTGGACCTCGCCCATGACGTCGTGCCCGGTCTGGTGCAGACCACCAGCTACCGGCTGCCGGCGCTGAGCCTCGGGCCCACCAGCAGGCAGGTCGTGTGCGGCTTCGCGGTGGGCAGGCGCTTCCTGTCCTGGTACCCGTCCAGCTCGGCCATCATCACCACGCTGGCCCACGAACTGTCCGGCGTCGAGACCACCGGCTGAGCCAGGGCCGAGGTCAAAGCCGTGTCACAGCTTGGCGCGCAGTGCCTCCAGCGTCTGCTCGTCCAGCCCGATGCCGTCGCGCAGGTAGCCGTCGAGGTCACCCCAGCACTGCTCCACCTCGTCGAGGCCCGCCTCCAGGAAGGTGAGGTCCACCAGGTTCATCGGCCGGTTGCAGGCTGCCCGGGCCCGCCCGCCACGCAGCAGGTCCATCCGCCACCGCAGCCTCATCATGTGGCCCACCGCCGGCTGGCTGGCCATGTAGTCCTCGCGGATCTGCTCGGGCGAGTCCCCGTGGATGTGCTGCAGCAGCAGCGCCACCCACCCGGTGCGGTCCTTGCCGTCGGTGCAGTGGAAGAGCACCGCCCGCGGCTCCTCGGCCACCATCCGCAGCACCTGGCCGATCCGCTCGCGCTGCCCGGCATCGGTGACCATGCGCCGGTAGCGGTCACACATGGCCTTCATGGTGTCGTCCTCGGTGCGCCGTGTTCCCGTCACAGCGTCGCCGGTGCCGTGCACGTCCACCAGCACGTGCCGCACCCCCGGCAGTTCAGGATCGGGAAAGTTGGCCGCCACCTTCTCGGTGCGAAGGTCCACCACCAGCCCCAGGCCCAGCTCGGCCAGGCGGCCACGATCCGCGGACGTGGCACCCCACAACAGCGAGGAGCGGTAGACCCCGCGGCCGGGACTGCTCGTGGAGGTGACCGGCCGCAGGTTGTAGACGCCGAAGGGGACATGGACGCGGTGGGTGACCAGACGCACCGCCGACAGGACAGAAGGCATGCCCCGCACTCTAGAGCTCCTCCAGGGGCGAGTGCAGGTGCGCCAGTTCGTCGGCAACGTTCGACGCGGCCCGCTCCTGCCACCACATGCGCCCCGGCGCGGTGGCGAACAGCTCCTGTTCCAGGAAGGCGCGCAGCACCTGGCCCCGGCCCGAGCGCCACTGCTGGTCGTCGAAGCGGCCGTACTCCCGCCGCAGGTCACGCACCGAAACGTGGTAGCGGCCCGGGGCACTGCCCAGGATCGCCATGTCGGCATCACTCAACACCGCCCCGGCCACATCTCCAGGATCAGGCCGGTGGTCGATTGTCAGCAGCACCAGCCGCTGAACCTCGGCCACCTCACGCGATGGCAGGCCAGCCCTGCCCAGCAGCGCCCCGCCCCGCTCGGCGGACAGCTCCTCGTCCTGCCCCGGACCGATGCCGTGCACCAAGTCGTGCACCAGCGTCGCCAAGACCTCGGCCCGCGAGAGCCGATGATCCACGGCGGCCGCCAACGACTGCTGGTGTGTCAGCATCTCCACGAGGTGCCGCACGTCGTGGTAGACCCTGCCGGGAGCGCCATAGGCCTTCACCACCTCGTGGGCCACGAATCCCTGCCCAGGAAGGTGCGCGTCGACCACGCGCCGCAGCAGGTCTCGACTGCGGCCCCGCCGCGGAGCATGGTCGGCATGCCCGGTGCGGGTACCGCCCGCCCGCATCCGACGCACCAGCTCGCGGCTGTCCACCAGCACGGCACCCGCCGCCAGTGCCGCCGGCACCCGGTCGGCGCGCAGGTCGTAGTGGTCGTGGTCGAAGGCCCTCACGTCCAGACCCGCCCGCCGGGCGCCATCGTGCAGCTCCCACAGCGACTCGTCGCTGACCAGGTGCCCATACATGGTCCCGTGCGCCGGCCAGCGCGGCTCGTCCAGCAGCAACACTCAGACCAGCCCCCGCACTCAGACCAACCCCTGCACCAGGCGCACCAGCCACGTGCTCACGCCCGCCGCACCGCAGGCCACCAGCACGCTCACGAAGGTCCCGATGATGAACCGCTCCGCCGCGCCCGCCGTCGTCGCCTTCAACTCGGGATAGCGTGCCAATCCCTTGAGCGCCAGACAGATCGCGATCGCCTCCGGATAGCGCGCCACAAGACCAGAGAAGATCGCCAGCCGCTCAAGACGCCCGATCCACGCCCCGCCCGGCAACTGCTGCGCAGCAGCCACCACCCCATCGGCGGC
>NZ_JBHWOO010000130.1:0-13928 GCF_043424415.1 Luteococcus sp.
TTCCTGGACTTCTACGCGCGACGCCTCAAGCGCCTGGCGCCGGTCTACCTCACGGTGCTGGCGCTGACCCTGGGCTTCATGGTCTGCTTCCTGCCTCCCCTGTACGTGGCCCGGTTCACGCCCGACCTGGTGGGCGCTGCCCTCTACGTCGCCAATGTCGTCTTCGCAGGCAGGACCACCGGCTACTTCGCCGAGGGCACAGACCCCTCCCCCGTCCTGCACTTCTGGTCGCTCGCGGTCGAGGAACAGTTCTACCTGGTGTGGCCGTTCCTGGTCCTCCTGGTGCTGCGCTGGGGGCGACGGCACCTTCCCCGGGCCGAGGGCCTGCTGCGCCGACGCGTGGGCCTGCTGATGGCGGGCATCGTCGTGGTCTCCTTCGTCCTGGCGGTGGTCCTGACGCCCCGCTTCCCGACGCCGTCGTTCTACCTGCTGCACACCCGCGCCTGGGAGCTCGGGGTGGGGGCGCTGCTCGCCTGCCTGCCGAGGCTGGGCGGTTCGCTGGCCGAGCGGGAGCGCACGGTCCTGCTCGCCGTGGGGTCCCTGGCAGTCGTCGGCAGCGTTCTGCTCTACGACGCCGCCACGCCCTTCCCCTCCTGGCCCGCCCTGGCCCCCGTCCTGGGGTCGGCGGCGATGCTGGTGGCCGGCAACGGCGCCACCTGCCGGCTCTCCCGGCTGCTGCTGGAGAACCGCGTGATGGTCTGGCTGGGCGACATCTCCTATTCGCTCTACCTGTGGCACTGGCCGGTACTGGTGCTGCCCGCCGCGCTGGCCGGGCACCGTCTGGACCTGCGCACGAACATTGCCCTGGCCGCCGCGTCCATCCTGCTGGCCTGGCTCAGCCACGCCACCATCGAGGAAGGCTTCCAGCACATGACGGTGGACGGCCGCAGGGCCACGGTCTTCACCACCAGCCTGATGATGTCGGCCGCGCTGGTGCTGGCCGCCAACAGCAGCGCGGCCACCGCGCGCCGGGCCATGGAGGACCAGACCACCAGCACCCGCATCCCCGCCCTGGAGGAGCGGCTGCAGCAGGTGCCCTCCGAACTGCTGGCGCGGCATGCCAACGAGTCGGTCTCGGCCACGGGGCAGGTGATCGAGCCTGCACACCTGACGCCCTCGCTGGACGCACTCGAGTCCGACCTCAGCACGGTCCAGACCAATGGGTGCAGCGGCAACCGCGAGGCTGCCGCCACCGCCCGCTGCTGGGGCGGCGACCCAGGAGCGGACAAGGTCCTGGTGCTGCTGGGCGACTCCCACGCCAGTCACTGGTGGCCGGCCTTCGACGCCATCGGTCGCAAGGACCACTACCGGGTGCTCGCACTGACGCGCAATGCCTGCACCGTCAATGACCTGGGCGAGGTCCCCAGTGACCTCTCCGAGGCCCATGCCACGCAGTGCGCCGCCTTCCGGCAGGCTGCTGGCGCCGCCATCCAGGAGCTCGACCCCGATGTGGTCGTGGTCGCACAGACCATCAACCAGTACTTCGTCTTCTCCCCCGACCAGGCCGGCTTCACCGATCGCTGGCAGGGCTCGATCCGCACCGCGCTGGCCGGACTTCCTGGCAGTTCCCGCCTGCTCTACCTGGGCGACTCGCCGTCCTACTCGGCCCAGCAGAGCGAGATGCCGCCGGCCGGTTCCTGCCTGACCCGGCACGTGGACGATCCGCAGCAGTGCCGCATTCCCTCCAGGGTGCCCGAGGTGGCGCGGGCGGAGACGTCCAGCCGGCAGGCCGTCGAGGACCTCGGCGGACGTTACGTCGACCTGTCGGCGATCCTGTGCACGGAGCAGCAGTGCCCGATGTCGACGCTCAACAACGTGCTCTACCGCGACTACACGCACGTGACCTCGGCGACGGCCCGCATCCTGCAGCCGGTGCTGGCCGACGAGCTGGCGCGCACACCGAAGCGCTGAGGCAGGTGCTCAGGCCGTTGCCGGACGGTCCAGGTGCTGGGGGCCGAAGGCCTGCGGCAGTACGTGGTCCATCGGCACGATGCCCTCCGGGGTCTCGACGAGCAGCTCGGCACCGCCGTGCTCCCACAGCAGCTGCCGGCAGCGGCCACAGGGCATGATCACCTCGCCGGTGTGGTTGCAGCAGGTGAAGGCCAGCAGACGGCCCCCGCCCCCGAGCACCAGCTCGCTGACCAGGCCGCACTCGGCGCACAGGGTGACCCCGTAGCCGGCATTCTCAACATTGCAGCCGCTGACCACGCGACCGTCGTCGACCAGGGCCGCGGCCCCCACGCCATAGCGCGAGTAGGGCGCATAGGCGCGGGAGCAGGCCTCCCGGGCGCGGGCCCGCAGACGGTCCCAGTCGATCGCCTCCTGGGAGTGCACGCCAGCCATCAGTGGCCCTCCTTGACGTAGGGCTCGCCATCGGCCGCCGGGGCACGCACCCGGCCGACCAGGCCGGCCACGGCGATGATGGTGGCCAGGTAGGGCAGCATCAGCAGCAGCTGGCTGGGGGCGGGCGTGTTGAGCGCCGACAGGTTGGAGGCCATCTGCTTCACGAAGCCGAAGAACAGTGCCATCAGCGCGGCCAGTACCGGGTGCCAGCGGCCCATGATCAGCGCGGCCAGGGCAATGAAGCCATTGCCGACGGTGATGTCCTTGGCGAAGGCGCCGGTGGAGCCGACGGTGAAGAAGGCGCCGCCCAGGCCGGCGAAGATGCCGCCGACCAGCACCGAGGACCAGCGGGTGCGGGCCACATTGATGCCGACGGTGTCGGCGGCCTTGGGGTGCTCGCCGACCGCGCGCACGTGCAGGCCCCACCGGGTGCGGTAGAGCAGGAACCAGACCACGACCACCGAGGCGATCGCCAGGTAGCCCAGGGCGGTCTGGCGGAAGAGCACCGGGCCGAAGAAGGGAATCTGGGACAGGCCCGGCACCTCCAGCGGGCTCATCTGCGGCGCCTGGTTCAAGGTGGTCGAACGGGGCTGCACCAACTGGTCGAACAGGAAGCCGGTGATGCCGGCGGCGAAGAGGTTGATCACCACGCCCATCACCACCTGGTCCACCAGGTAGGTGATGGTGAACAGCGCCAGCAGGGCGGCCATCAACACCCCCGCGATGACGGCGGCCAGCAGCGCCATCGGGATCGACTTGGTGATCGAGCCGACCAGGCCGGCAGCGAAGGCGGCGACGAGGAACTGGCCCTCGATGGCGACGTTCACCACGCCCGCGCGCTCAGACATCACACCGGCCAGCGCACCCAGCACCAGCGGGGTGGCGATGGCGATCATGCCGTTGAGCTGGTTGCTGACCGGGAAGGGCAGGTCGCGTCCGGCCACGGCCCAGGCCAAGAAGCCGACGACCACGGCGAGGGCCGCGGCGGTACCGGCCAGGGCCGGCGCCTTGCCGTGCAGGCGACCCGACAGGTATCCGAGGCCGGCCAGCAGCGTCACCAGGCCACACAGCAGGACGGTGGCCAGGCCGGGCAGCGAGATGGTGGGCAGCACGACGGGGTCGAAGGCATCGGAGAGGGCGAAGCGGGCGGTGCCGTGGGTGGTGAAGGCCAGCGCGAGCAGGGCCAGGCCGAAGAGGGTCACCAGGGCGCCGGTGGTGTGGCGGGTGCGACGGGCCTCGGCGCTCTCGGTGGTGCGCAGCACCACCTCCTGGCCAGAAGCGCTGCCCAGCACGGAAGGGCTGTCATCGGTCACGTCGCGGTCCTTCGGCTGCTGCTGTGGAAAGTATGTGGCCCTCATGCCGTCGCCCCGTTCTCGACGACGCTGGCCTCGCCCACCAGCGCGGCGGGGCGCGCCTTGCCGGCCTTGAGGAAGGGGACCAAGGTGCGCACCAGCATGGGTGCGGCGACGAACATCACGATCAGTGCCTGCAGCACCGTGGTCAGGGTCAGCGGAGTGTCGGCCTGGGACTGCATGGCCAGGCCCCCGGCATGCATGGCGCCGAAGAGCAGGCCGGCCAGGACCACGCCGAAGGGCTTGGAACGTCCCAGCAGGGCAACGGTGATGGCGTCGAAGCCGATCGACCCCACCAGGCCCGCCGACAGCGGCGTGGGCAGCCCGAAGTCACTGGGGCCCAGCGCGGCCTGCACCCCGGCGAGCCCGGCCAGCGCACCCGACAGGGTCATGGCCACCACCGTGGTGCGGCCGACGCTCATGCCAGCGGTGGCGGCGGCGTCGGGATTGGCACCGACAGCCCGGATGCGGAAGCCCACGGTGGAGCGTTCCATCAGCCACCACACGCCGGCTGCGGCCAGCAGCGCCAGCACGAAGCCCAGGTGCAGCTGCCCACCTTCCAGGCGCGGGAAGGTGGCGCTGAACTGCACCTCGGGGGCGATCGGGTCCTGTCGTCCCGGGCGCAGGAAGGCGGGCGTGGACAGCAGCCACGCCAGACCCAGGGAGGCGACGTAGTTGAGCATGATCGTGACGATCACCTCGTGGGCGCCGGTGGCAGCGCGCAGCCAGCCGGCGAAGCCACCCCACAGGGCGCCGCCGAGCACGCCGAGCGCCAGCGCCAGCGGCAGGTGCACCACCAGCGGCAGCCCGGTGATGGCGAAGCCGGCATAGGCGGCCAGGGTGGCGCCGACGATGGCCTGGCCCTGGGCGCCGATGTTGAACAGTCCGGCGCGGAAGGCCAGTGCCATGCCCAGGCCGGCGCAGATCAGCGGGGCGGCTGCCGCGGTGGTCTCGGTGATGGCCTTCCAGCTGCCCACCGAGCCCTGCAGGAGGGCACCGTAGGCGCCTGCGACCTTCTCCCAGGAGGCGCCCAGGGCGTCACCGGGACGGTCGAGGAAGTAGGCCCACTTGCCGCTGACCTCGGGATCTGCGGCCACCATCAGGATGGCGCCGATCAGGAAGGCCAGGACGAAGGCGGCCACGGTGGTGGTCACCTCTCCCCACGGGACCGCGTGGCGACGGGCGGGGCCCGTGCCTGCGGGCCGGGGCTGTTCGGGTGCTGCGGTGCTCATGCCCGCTCTCCTTCCTGGACCGCGGCCAGCGCCTCGGCCTGCGGAACGCCGGCCATCATCAGGCCGAGTACGTCACGGGGTGTGTCGGGGGGCACGATGCCCACGATGCGGCCGCGATACATCACCGCGATGCGGTCGGCCAGGGCGTCGACCTCGTCGAGCTCGGTCGAGACGATCACCACGGCGGTGCCGCGGTCGCGTTCGTCGACGATGCGCTGGTGCAGGAACTCGATGGCGCCGACATCGACTCCGCGGGTGGGCTGGTTGGCCACGAAGACGCCCAGCGGCCGGCTGAGCTCGCGGGCCATCACCACCTTCTGCTGGTTGCCGCCCGACAGGCTGGCCACCGGAAGGTCGATCGAGGCGGTGCGGATGTCGAACTCCTCGACGCGACTGGTGGCATTGGCGCGGATCTTGCCCAGGTCCAGCGCCAGGCCCGTGGAGAACTGGTCGACGTGGTTGAGCACCAGGTTCTCGGCGACGCTGAAGGGGCCGACGAAACCGTCCTTCTGGCGGTCCTCGGGCACGAAGCCGATGCCTGCCGCCAGGCTCTGGCGCGGGTCCATCCGGGTGATGTCGGTGCCGTCGACGGTGATGGTGCCGCTGGTGACCGGTGTGGTGCCGAGCAGCGCCTCGGCCAGCTCGGTCTGCCCATTGCCCTGCACGCCGGCCAGGCAGAGGATCTCCCCGCCGCGCACGGACAGGTCGACGTGGTCCACCATGACCGCGCCAGAGGGGGCGGCGACCACGAGGTCCTCGATCCGCAGGCGTTCCTCGCCGAGGGTGGGCTCTTCCTTGTCGACGTGCAGCCGGACGGCGCGCCCGACCATCAGTTCGGCCAGCTGGGCCTCGCTCATCTCGGGGCTGCCCTGCCCCACCACCTTGCCGCGGCGGATGACGGTGATCCGGTCGGCCACGGCGCGCACCTCGCGCAGCTTGTGGGTGATGAAGACGATTGCCTTGCCCTCGTCACGCAGCGCGACCATGACGTCCATCAGCTCGTCGATCTCCTGCGGGGTGAGCACGGCGGTGGGCTCGTCGAAGACCAGGTAGGTGGCGTCATTGGCCAGCGCCTTGAGGATCTCGACGCGCTGCTGGACGCCGACGGGCAGGTTCTCGATGACGGCATCGGGGTCGACGGCCAGCTTGTAGCGGTCGGAGAGCTCGCGCACCCTGGCGCGGGCGGCCTTCATGTCGACGGTGCCGGCGGGGCCCTGTTCGCGGCCCAGCACGATGTTCTCGGCCACGGTGAAGACCTCCACCAGCATGAAGTGCTGGTGCACCATGCCGATGCCGGCGGCCATCGCCTGCTTGGGATTGCCCAGTGCCAGGGGCTTGCCGTCGACGCTGATGGTCCCCTCGTCGGCCTGCAGCAGGCCGTAGAGCACGTTCATCAGGGTGGACTTGCCGGCGCCGTTCTCGCCCAGCAGGCAGTGGATCTCGCCGGGGCGAATGTCGAGGTCGATGCCGTCATTGGCGACGAGGTTGCCGAAGCGCTTGGTGATGCCCCGCAGTTGCAGGCCTGCCCCGCTCGGGGCACTGTCGGTGGTGGTCACGCGCATTCCCTGCTCTCCACAGAACTGTCCTTGGTCGTGGTGGGACCTTCCCAGAAGGATGGTGCCACATTCTCGTGACAGGACCGCCCCGACGGAGCCGGGCTGCGTCGGGGCGGTCCTGGGGTCCTGCATGCCGGGACTCGCGGTCCCGGCGGGGGTCACTTCGGCTGCGAGGCAGACTCGATGGTGATCTTGCCAGAGATGATGTCGGCCTTGATGGTCTCCAGCTCGCCCTCCAGCTCGGCGGGCATCTTCGACTCGAACTCGTGGAAGCCGGAGAGCTTCACTCCGTCATTCTTCAGGGTGCCGACATAGGGATCGGCCGAGAAGCTGCCCTCCTTGGCCGCCTTGATGACGTCGTAGACAGCGACGTCCATGGCCTTCTCGACCGAGGTGATGATCGACTTGCAGTAGTTGGCCGAGGAGACGCAGCCGTCGGTGTCCACCCAGACGGCGTTGACCTTGCCGCCGGACTTCTGGGCCACCTGCAGCGCACCCTCGCCGGCGGGGCCTGCGACGGGGAAGATGATGTCGGCGCCCTGGCTGGTCAGGGTCTGGGCGATCCGCGAGCCGCCGGCGACGTCGGAGAAGTTGCCGACGAACTGGCCGCCCTTGGGGTTCTTGGGATCCCAGCCGAGCACCTTGACGTTCTTCTTCTTCTGGGTGTTGTAGTAGGTGGCGCCCTGGTGGAAGCCGTCCATGAAGATGGTCACGGTCGGAATGTTCAGGCCGCCCAGCGTGCCGATCGAGCCCTTCTGGCTCATCGCGGCCGCGGCATAGCCGGCCATGAAGCTCGGCTCGGCGGTGTTGAAGATCAGCGGCTTGAGGTTCTTCAGGCCGGCGGTCTTGGACGGGTCGTTCCAGTCGACGATGGCGAACTGCACGTCGGGATTGGCCTTGGCGGCCGAGACGGTGGCATCGCCCAGCATGAAGCCGACGGTGACGACGATGTCGCACTTGGCGGCAATCATCTGGTTCAGGTTCTTGGTGAAGTCGCTGGCAGTCGCCGACTGCATCTCACCGGTCTGGATCTGCAGGTCCTTGACCGCCTTGACCAGGCCGTCGTGCGAGGTCTGGTTGAAGGACTTGTCGTCGAAGCCGCCCTCGTCGGAGACCATGCAGGCCTTGAAGTCACCGGCGGCGGCCGACCCGCCGGCGCTGGCGGTGCCGGTGGCGGTGGTCGTGGTGGTGCTGGTGGCATCGGGGGCCTTCGCGCACCCGGCGATGGAAAGGGCGAGGGCCGACAGCACTGCCGGCGCAACGAGGGACTTCTTCACTGGACTGCCTCCTGAGCAGTTGAACTGTGGATGCTCCTGGGGTGAGGGCGCGCGCACATCGTAACCTGCCGTTCACCCGCGACACGCCGCCGGGACCGGGTTGGCCCCGCGATCGTCCACCCGCTAGGAAAAAGTGGCTCGTTCAGCCGACCTGGCGCACCAGGGCCTCGGCCGCGTCGAGGATCGCCACGGTGCCCGCCTCCCAGTCGTCCTCCAGACCCCTGCGCGGTCCGGTGCCCAGTGAGATGACCACCGCTGCCGTCCTGAGTCGCAGCTCGGCGGCATCGACGCGCTCGTCGAAGGCGGGCACCCAGGTGCGGATCAGGTGGTGCACCCGCCCGGTCTGGATGGCATCCATGCGCTGCACGGTGGTCAGGTGCGCCACCAGGCAGGCCAGGTCGTCGGCCCGGCGGCCGGGACCCAGGGTGTCGACGTCGAGCAGCCCCACGATGCGCCCGCCGGCCACGTGCAGCTGCCCCTCGTGAAGATCCCCGTGGGTGGGCTCGTCGCCGGCCGGAAGGCCTGCCAGCCCCTGGGTGATGGTCGCGGCCATCCAGGTCAGCCGCTGTTCCTGCTCGGGAAGGCTCTCGCCGATGATCCGGGCATAGTGCTCCACCGACTCACTCCACGACGGGCGCAGTTCCAGCTCGCGAACCTCGGCCGGCAGCCGGTCGAGCAGACCGATCACGGCATCGGGTCCGCACGGCTCGCGCTCGTCGAAGATGGCCTGCGCGAGGGGCCGGCCGGGCAGCTCACGCAGCACCAGCAGGTGCTCATCGGTGACGGCCAGCACCTCGGGAGCGCAGATCCCCGCCCGGGCGAGCATCTCGTGGCGTCGGACGACCGCATCGGCATGGGCGGCCCGCAACACCTTGATGTAGAAGACATGACCGGCGGCCTGTACCCGCAGCACGGCCCGGCGGCGCGGCCGGTAGCCCACCATCCGCAGCTCCACGTCGGCGGACCGCACCGGGTGCGGCAGCAGCCGGTGCTCTCCGAGCAGCTCGGCCACCTGGTCCGGGAAGGCGGCGCGGGCCAGCCCGGGCAGGTCGGGGTCGAAGGGGTGGAGCCACACCGCGGCCTGCCGCTGGCCCTCGTCGAGCAGCAGCGCCGCCTCGTCGCGGGCATCGGGTCCGTGGGCCCGGACGCTGCACCCGATCAGCTCCTCGCGCTCGCCAGCGGCCCACCGCACCCGCGCGGCGTAGGTGGCGGTGGTGGTGCGGCCGGGGTCGTGGTCCAGGTGGTCGAGGTGCCAGTCGAGCAGCTCTCCCCCGGCCTGGCGGGCGGCCTGCTCCAGCAGGGGTTGGACGGCGGGGCCGCTGAGCAGCAGCTGGCCGTCGGGATCGCCGGCCTGTGCCGGTGCGCTCATCGTCATCCCTGGGCACCGGCCACGAACTGGTCGGCGGCCGTCGCACCGCCGGTGGTGACCTGGCTCGGCTCGGCCTCACCCTCGGGCGTGACGCGACGGGCGCTGAGCCAGGCGGCGCGGCGGCCGTCGAGCTCGGTCACCGACAGGACGACGGCTGCCTGTTCGGGCAGCCCGTCGGCGTGGGCTCCGTCGGGGTCGCGGTCGAGGACGACCTCCACCTCGTCTCCCACCACCGGGAGGCGTCCGAGCTGGGCCATGAAGTAGCCCGCGACGGTGTCATAGGGCCCCTCGTCCAGCAGGTAGCCGAACTTGTCGGCGAACTCCTCCAGTGTCAACAGGCCGTCGACGTCGCTGAGCCGGGTGTGGACGTGTTCGGGCGCCTGGTCGTACTCGTCGGTGATGTCGCCGATGAGCTCCTCCACGAGGTCCTCGAGGGTGACGATGCCGGAGGTGCCGCCGTACTCGTCCTTGACGATCGCAAGGTGGGAGTGGGCTCGGCGCATGTCGCTCATGGCGCGCAGGATGCGCACCGTCTCGGGCAGGCTGAGCACCGGCCGCACGAGCTGGCGGATCGGGGTGGAGCGAGTGGCAGGGTCGAGGTCCATCAGGTCGCGCACGTGCAGGAAGCCCAGCACCCGGTCGCGGGAACCGTCGGTGACGGGATAGCGGGAGTGGGGCGCGCCCTGGACCTCGCGGATCGCCTTGTAGGCGGGCATCTCGCCGGGCAGGAAGTCGACCTCGGTACGAGGTACCATCACCTCGCGCAGACTGCGATCGCCGGCCTCGAAGACCTCGTCGACGATGTGGCGCTCCTCGTCGCCCAACGTCTGGGAGCCGATCACCATCTGGCGGATCTCCTCGTCACTGACCTCCTCGCGGGAGGCCTTCGGGTCGCCGCCGAGCAACCGGACGGCCACGTCGGTGGACTTGCCGAGGAACCAGATGACCGGACGGGCGACGCGGGCAATGGTGTCCACCAGGGGAGCGACGGCCAGGCTGAAGCCCTCGGCGCGCTGCATCGCGATGCGCTTGGCGGTCAGTTCGCCCAGCACGATGGAGAAGTAGGAGATGGCCACGGTGATGAGCACCAGGGCCAGGGTGTTGGCCACGCCGGAGGGCAGTCCGAGCCCCACCAGCAGCGGGGAGAGGGCGGGCGCCAGGGTTGCGCCGCCGAAGGAGGCGGACAGGAAGCCGGAGACGGTGACACCGATCTGCACCGCGGACAGGAAGAGGTTCGGGTCGCCCACCAGGCGGGCCACGGCCTCGCCGCGCTTGCCGCGGGAGGCCAGGTTCTTCACCTGGCTGTCACGCAGGGAGACCAGCGCCATCTCGGCGCCGGAGAAGACGCCACCGATGCAGATGAACAGCAGGATCAGTCCGACATTGGTGAGGACCTCGCCGATGCTCACAGCACGCGTCCTTCACGCGTCGGGATGCACCAAGGGGGTTGGTGGCCCTCCTGGTCGCTGGTGGGCGGGGGCAATGAAGTGCTGTTGGTCACAGGGGAAGGATACAGAGCACCCGCCGCGGGTCAGGGACAGTGCGGGTCCGGCACGTGGCATGTTCGCCGGCAGGGCCGTCGTGCATGGCTAGGGTGGTGGGATGACAAGCAGCCCCTCCCCCCTGTCTGGACCCGCCATGGCCGAGCCCGCGCCGCACCGCTGGGTGCTGACGGTCAGCTGCCTCGACCGTCCGGGGGTGGTGCACGCGGTCTCGGGCGCCGCGATCAGCGGGGGCGGCAACATCGTGGGCGCGCAGCAGTTCACCTCGCACGACACCGGCCGTTTCTTCATGCGCCTGGCCCTGGACACGCCGCTGCCCCGGGCGGGGGTGGAGGCTGCCCTGGCGAGCGTGGTGGAGCATTTCGACGCGGAACTGACCCTGGACGATGCCCGGCGGCCAATGCGCACCCTGGTGCTCGCCTCGAAGGCGGGGCACTGCCTCAACGACCTGCTCTTTCGCCAGCGCAGCGGCTGGCTGAACATCGACGTGCCGCTGGTGATGGCCAACCACGAGAGCCTGCGCCCGCTCGCCGACTTCTACGGCATCGATTTCGAGTCGCATGTCGTGTTGCCCGAGACCAAGGCTGCCTTCGAGGAGCGGGTGATGGAGGTGGTGGAGTCCGAGCAGGTGGAGCTGGTGGTGCTGGCCCGCTACATGCAGATCCTCTCGCCCGAGCTGTGCCAGGCACTGGCCGGGCGTGCCATCAACATCCACCACTCCTTCCTGCCTGGTTTCAAGGGGGCCAATCCCTACCGGCAGGCCCATGAGCGGGGGGTGAAGCTGATCGGTGCGACGGCGCACTTCGTCACCAGCGACCTTGACGAGGGTCCGATCATCGAGCAGAACGTGACGCGGGTGGACCACTCGCGCACGGTCGCCGAGCTGGTCTCGATCGGACAGGACCAGGAGAGCCGCACGCTCACCGAGGCGGTGCGGCTGTTCGCGGACCGTCGGGTCTTCCTGGACGGGCATCGCACCGTGATCTTCAGCTGAGGTCTCCCTGGCCTGGCGGTTCCAGCCACCCCGCGGGCAAACTTTTGTGAGAAAACTAACAGAGGAGTGGTGACAGCCCTCCCAAATGCCGCTAGTTTGCTGGCTACCCGCGCCAAGGACGGCGCCGGTGACACGCAGACGCAAGGAGCCCAATGCCCACGCCACACGCGGCCGAGCACCACCCCGAACGTGAACCAGACCTTCCCCCCATCCCGGGAGGTACTGCCCAGCCGAGTGGCGCCACCGCTGCCCGCCGCATCGCCACACCCGAGGAGCTGTCCGCGGTCCAGGCCTCGGCAGAGTTCCAGGAGCTCAAGAAGCGCTTCCGCAACTTCGCCTTCCCCCTCAGCATCGCCTTCCTCATCTGGTACTTCGCCTATGTGCTGTTGAGCACCTATGCCATCGGCTTCATGAGCCGGCCGCTGTTCGGCCACGTGACCATCGGCCTCTTCCTCGGACTGATGCAATTCGTCACCACCTTCGCCCTGACGGCCATGTACATCCGTCACGCGAACAAGAACCTCGACCCCATCGCCACCAAGATCCGCGCTGAGCTGGAGGACCACCGATGAACCTCGTCCTGCCCGTGTTGCAGACGACGCTGTTGGAGATCAAGCTCGGCAACCCGATCGCCAACATCGCCATCTTCGCCCTCTTCGTGGTGGCGACCCTGACCATCGTCATCCGCGTCTCCACCGGCGGCAAGAAGAAGGCCAGCGACTTCTACACCGGCGGCGCCTCCTTCGACGGCCGCCAGAACGGCCTGGCCATCGCCGGCGACTACCTTTCGGCAGCCTCCTTCCTCGGCATCGTCGGCGCCGTCGCGCTGAGCGGCTATGACGGCCTGCTCTACTCCATCGGCTTCCTCGTGGCCTGGCTCGTCGCCCTGCTGCTGGTGGTCGAGCCACTGCGCAACACCGGCAAGTACACGATGGCCGACGTGCTGAGCTTCCGCACGCAGGAGAAGCCGGTCCGCATGGCGGCCGCACTGTCCACGCTGGCCGTCTCCTTCTTCTACCTGCTGGCCCAGATGGCCGGTGCCGGCGGCCTTGTCTCGCTGCTGCTCGGCGTCACCGACAGCATGATGCAGAACCTCGTGATCCTGCTGGTCGGCCTCCTGATGATCGTCTACGTGCTCATCGGCGGCATGAAGGGCACCACCTATGTGCAGATGATCAAGGCCGTGCTGCTGATCGCCGGCGCCGGCATCATGACCTTCTGGGTGATGGCCCATGCCGGTTTCAACCTGTCAACCCTGATCGGCAATGCCCAGGCCCACGCCGATGGCATCAAGGCCGCCGACCCCACGCAGGCCGCCGACTGGCGCAACCTGACCGAGCCGATGGGCAAGTACGGCAAGAACAAGCTCGGCTTCATATCGCTGGCCCTCGCCCTGGTGCTGGGCACCGCAGGCCTGCCGCACGTGCTGATGCGCTTCTACACCGTGCCCACGGCCAAGGAGGCCCGTCGCTCGGTCACCTGGGCCATCGGCCTGATCGGCGCCTTCTACCTGTTCACCATGGTCCTGGGCTACGGCGTGGCCTGGCTGGTGGGCTATGACGTGGTCAACTCGCTGCCCGGCAAGGCCAATGCGGCCGCACCGGCACTGGCCTTCTGGCTGCCCGGCAAGGGCCTGGGTGGCACGCTCTTCCTCGCCGTGATCGCCGGCATCGCCTTCGCCACCATCCTCGCCGTGGTCGCCGGCCTGGCCATCACCGCCAGCGCCTCCTTCGCCCACGACATCTACAACTCCATCCTCAAGGATGGCCACGCCGACCCGGCCCAGGAGGTGAAGGTGGCCCGCAACACCGTCATCGTGATCGGCGTGCTGGCCATCGTCGGCGGCATCGCGGCCAAGAGCCAGAACATCGCCTTCCTGGTGGCACTGGCCTTCGCCATCGCAGCCTCGGCCAACCTGCCCTCGATCCTGTACTCGCTGTACTGGCGTCGCTTCAACACCCGGGGCGCGGTCTGGTCGATCTACGGCGGCCTCATCTCGGCCCTGCTGCTGATCACCTTCTCGCCCGCCGTCTCGGGCTCGAAGACCGCCATGTTCCCCCATGCCGACTTCGCCTGGTTCCCGCTGGACAACCCGGCCCTGGTCAGCGTCCCGATCGGTTTCATCCTGGGCTGGCTCGGCTCGATCACCTCCAGCGAGCACAATGCCGCCAAGTACACCGAGATGGAGGTCCGCTCCATGACCGGTGCCGGCGCGGAGGGCGCCATCTCGCACTGATCCGGACGACGGCGATGGCCGTCCTGCCCCGAACCGGTTCCCGGTTCACCAGGGAGGACGGCAGTGC
>NZ_JBHWOO010000131.1:0-16608 GCF_043424415.1 Luteococcus sp.
TACTGTCAGCCCGGCATCGACGGCGCCCATGAGAAGGGCGGTGTCGAGGGCGAGGTCGGATGGTTCCGCAGAAACCACCTCACCCCGATGCCCGAGGTCGCCAGCCTGGACGAACTCAACGACAAGATCCGTGCCTGGGAAGTCGATGACAACACCCGCCGGATCGCCGGCCATGCGAACACGATCGGGCAGGACTACCACGCCGAACTCGACCACCTGGCGCCGTTGCCGGCCGATGACTTCGACCCTGGCCTGATCCTCCACCCGCGCGTCGACCGCTCCGCCCTGATCACCGTCCGCATGGTCAAGTACTCCGTCCCCGCGCACCTGATCGGGCAACGCGTCCGCGTGTCCCTGCGGGCCTCGTGCGTGGTCGTGTTCGAGGGCCGCACCGTGGTCGCCACCCATCCCCGCCTCGGCACCCGTGGCGTGACCCGGGTCGAGCTGGACCACTACCTCGAGGTCCTGCGCCACAAGCCCGGCGCGTTCCCCGGCTCCACCGCCCTCGCGCAGGCCCGCGCCGCCGGAGCATTCACCGCAGCCCACGACGCGTTCTGGGCCGCGGCCCGCAAGACCAGCGGCGACGTCGCCGGGACCCAAGCGTTGATCGACGTGCTCCTGCTCCACCGATCCCTCCCCGCCGAGGCGGTGATCGCCGGCATCACCTCGGCCCTGTCGGTGGGCGCGATCAGCCCCGACGTCGTCGCCGTCGAAGCCCGCCGCCACGCCACCAGTCACACACCCGCAACTCCGGCCGCCCCGGCCCGTGGTGGGACGGTCGTGAACCTGCCACCACGGCGCCCCACCGACCCGCACCAGGTCATCGCGCAGCTACCCGAAGACACCCGCCCCCTGCCCACCGTCACCGCCTACGACGAACTCCTCCACCGCCGCCAACCCGACCCCACCCCGGCCAGCGCCGAAGTCCACCACCACACCCAGACAGGAACCCCATGACCACCAGCACCAGCAACCGCCAGGGCGGTCTTTGCCGCCGTCACAGCCTCACCGAACAAGCCGCCCAGGCCGCGATCGACCAGGCCTGCCGCCGCCTACGACTGCCCACCATCCGGTCCGTCGTCGATGAGGCGATCACCACCGCCACCAAGGAACAACTCACCTACCAGGGCTTCCTCGCCGAGCTGCTCCTGGCCGAGGTCGACGACCGTGACCGGCGCTCCACCCTGCGCCGTATCAAGAGCGCCGGATTCCCGCGCGAGAAGTGGCTGGCCGACTTCGACTTCACCGCGAACCCGAACATCAACCCCGCCACCATCAACGAGCTCGCCACCGGCGACTGGATCCGCCGCGGCGACCCGCTGTGCCTGATCGGGGACTCCGGCACCGGCAAGTCCCACCTGCTCATCGCACTCGGCACCGCCGCCGCAGAACAGGGCTACCGCGTCCGCTACACCCTCGCAACCCGCCTGGTGAACGAGCTCGTCGAGGCCGCTGACGAGAAGCAACTCACCAAGACCATCAACCGCTACGGAAGAGTGGATCTCCTGGTCATTGACGAGCTCGGCTACATGGAGCTCGACCGGAGCGGCGCCGAGCTGTTGTTCCAGGTCCTCACAGAGCGGGAGGAGAAGAACGCCATCGCGATCGCGTCCAACCAGTCCTTCTCCGCCTGGACCGACACCTTCACTGACCCCAGGCTCTGTGCAGCGATCGTCGACCGCCTCACCTACAACGCCACCATCATCGAGACCGGAACCAACTCCTATCGCCTCGCCCACACGCGAGCTCGCCAGACTCTGTGACTCGACGGGTCATGGCGTGGCCATCGAGAGCAGTGCACGGCAGAGAGGCGGCCGAACCGAGTGCCGGTCGACTTCTGGTGGGTTTCTGTGCCACTGCGGGTACTGCACAGGTCCGGGGCATCGATGGTCCGGACGGGGGAGGTGGGTGACAGCCGGTGTTCGCGGTGGATCTTGATCATTTCTTCACACTGTCTTGCTCGTGGCTCGACATGCCGCCTGGAGGCTTGGCGGCATGACGACGAATGAATCCTCATCCCTGGCTCGTGGGTCCCTCGCATTCCTGGGAATTGCCAGCGTGGCCGCGGTCGGGCTGGCCCTGGCCGTGCCCGACCTGACTGCTGGCTCGGGCATGGCTGGCATGGCGATGACCCACTACATGGAACTTCTCGCGGTGCGGCAACCGTGGAACCTGCTGTTGTTCATGGCCCTCCCGGTCATCCTGGCCGAGACCTTGGCGATCACGGAACTGGTCATGCTGCTGGGGCGCCGCAATGACCGGCCCGCAGCCCCGTGGGTGGCGAGGCTCAGTCGGGCTGCTGGCCTGCTCGCCGGTCCCGTGTGGGTCTTCATCGGGACGCACCTGATGGTCCACGCGGTGGTGCCCTTGACCATGAATGGGGGATGGCGCGGCCCGGCTGATGTCATCGCGGTCCTCAGCTACCTGGTCGGTGGCCTGCCCATGCTCGTGATCAGTCTCCTCGAGGCGGGGGTCCTGGGCCGCAGTAGTGAGAACCGTCTGCGGATGCACGTGGCGATGGTGGCGGCCTTCCTCGTGGTGGCCCACGTGGCGATGATCTTCGGGATGGTCGATCCGGCAGTCCTGGGAGGTGACACGTCGTCGAGCGTCATGACCCATGACATGGGTGGCATGTCCGGCATGAACCACGACATGGGCAGCATGAACCACAACATGTCCCCGTCCTCGCAACCGACGAGGTGACGCCTGCTGGGTCTCGTGGTGAGGTGGAGCCATGAGCGATGTGGCGCGCACTTCGGTGCTGGTGGTCGACGACGAACCGGTGCTGGCCGGCACGGTGAAGAACTACCTGGAACGGGCCGGCATGGCCGCAGACACCTGTGCAGACGGGAACGAGGCGGTGTCGCGGATCCGGGAGGAGCAGCCGGATGTCGTCATCCTCGACCTCGGCCTTCCGGGCCTCGACGGAGTGGAGGTCTGTCGCAAGGTGCGCACCTTCAGCGACTGCTACGTCCTGATGCTGACCGCGCGAGCTGACGAGGTGGACATGCTCATCGGGTTGTCCGTGGGCGCGGATGACTACCTCACCAAGCCCTTCAGCCCGCGCGAACTCGTCGCACGCGTCCAGGTGATGCTGCGTCGCCCGAGATCCACGGCTTCGGCATCCGTCGCCCGCAGGATCGGGGAACTGGTGGTGCATCCCGACTCGCGCGAGGCTTTCATGGATGGTGTGGCGGTGGACCTGACACGCACCGAGTTCGACCTGCTGAAGGCGCTGTCCGCGCATCCCGGACGTGTGTTGAGCCGGCGTCAGCTCACGGACATGGTCTGGGGCGAGGACTGGGTCGGCGACGACCATCTGGTCGATGTCCACGTGGCACACCTTCGCAAGAAGCTGGGTGAGGAGGCCGCCGATCCCCGCTACGTGCTGACTGTGCGGGGCGTGGGCTACCGGATGGGCCGAGGCTGATGGGAGGACGGCCATCAGAGCTGTGGCCCGGGTTGTCGTGGGGTCGACGGCTGGTGTGGACCCAGTTCGCCGTCCTGGTCACCATGAGCGTCACGCTGGTCCTGACCGCCCTGGAGATGGGCCCGCCGTTGTTCAAGAAGCACATGGCCGAGGCCGGGCACACCCAGCCCATGGTGCTGGACCATGCCGAGCGTGCCTTCCATGACGCCGGTGCGGCCTCCCTGGGATTGGGACTTGCCGCCGCGATGATGATCGCGGCGGTGACGTCATGGGTGCTGAACCGCAGCCTCATCCGAGGGCTGGATGCCTTGGCCGAGGGGGCTGAGAGGGTCGCGCACGGCAACTACGACGACCCCGTGCGCATGCCGCCACTGGGGCGCGAACTCGAATCCGTGGCCCATGAGTTCAACCGGATGGCGGCCCAGATCGCGGCCACGGAGGCCACCCGACGACGCATGTTGACCGATCTTGGCCATGAGCTGCGAACGCCCCTGTCCGTGACGCGGGTGACGCTCGAGAGCCTCCAGGACGGAGTCGCCGTGTATGGGCCGGAGGTCCTTGAGGTCCTCCAACGCCAGAACGAGCGCATCACGGCGCTGGCGGCCGACATCTCCGAGGTCTCCAGGGCAGAGGAGGGGCGGATCCCCTTGGAACTACGGCTGACCCGCATCGATGACCTGGTGGAATCGGCGGTCACCTCGTGTGCGAAAGCCTGTGCCGAGGCAGGTATCCAGCTGGTGACCCGTGGCAACTGCCCCGTGGAGGTGGATGTCGACCCTGCACGCATCGGCCAGGTCCTGGACAACCTGCTGCGCAACGCCGTCCAGCACACGCCACGCGGGGGTGAGGTATGTGTGACGAGCTGGTCTGACACGGACTCGGTGTCCATCCAGGTCAGCGACACCGGCGCAGGCATACCCGCCGGTGAGGTGCCCCACGTCTTCGAACGCTTCTTCCACCAAGGATCACGCAGGGTCCGTGACGTCGACGGCGGAACCGGAGTCGGCCTGACCATCGCCAGAGCCGTCGCCCGGGCACATGGGGGCGACGTGCTGGCGGCCAGTCCGGGGGTGGGCTGCGGTGCGTCGTTCACCCTGGTGCTGCCACGAAGTCTTGATCGAATCTCCACACTTCCCTGACCCGGTCACAATGCGGGGCGGGAAGAGTCGTGGGCATGAACACGATCACTCGCCGACAGGCCTTGCTCGCCGGCCTCGGCCTGGCATCCACCAGCGCCCTGGCTGCATGCGGCGCCAAGCAGCCCTCCCCGGCCAGCACCACCCCGGCCACATGGGCCATCCCGACCCAGACACCACTCGCCACCCCGGCCGGGGCGACGACCGTCACCCACACCCTGACCCCGCGCCCTGTCACCTTGGACCTGGGCGGTGTCCTGGCCAAGACCTGGGCCTACACCGACGAACTCGACGGGAACGTCCTGCGCGGCAAGGCGGGCGACCTGTTCCGGGTCACGGTCGACAACCAGCTCCCCACAGCCACCTCGGTGCACTGGCACGGCATTGCCCTGCGCAACGCCTCCGACGGTGTGCCTGGTGTCACTCAGGACCCCATCGCCGCCAAGAGTGCCTTCACCTACGAGTTCGTCGCACCCCATGCCGGAACCTACTTCTTCCATCCCCACAGCGGAGTCCAGATCGACCGGGGGCTGTACGCTCCCCTCGTGCTGGACGACCCACGCGATCCGGGCGACCACGACGCGGAATGGGTCCTGGTCCTGGATGACTGGACCGATGGGGTTGGCAAGTCACCGGATGCGATCTTCGCCGACTTCAAGGCCAACAGCGGCCCCCTGTCCCAAGGAATGAACCACGACATGGGAGGCATGGACCACGGCAGTTCCCCCTTGGGCGATGCCGGAGACGTGAGCTACCCGCACTACGTCGTCAACGGCCGGATCCCGGCCGCACCGCGCACCCTCACGGCACGCCCCGGGGACAAGGTCCGGCTACGGCTCATCAATGCCGGAGCCGACACGATCTTCAAGGTCGGCCTGTCCGGGCACCGACTCACCATCACCCACGCCGACGGTTTCGCCGTGCAGCCGGTCGAGGCGACGGCCATCTACCTCGCCATGGGAGAAAGGATCGACGCCACCGTCACCGTCGGCGACGGCGTCTTCGTGCTGCAGGCCGCCCCCGAGGGCAAGACCGGTACTCCCGCCCGCGCCATCGTCAAGACCGGCGCCGGCAGCATTCCGCCGGCCACCACCCGAATCCCCGAACTCGGAGGAAAGGCTGCCCTGGGCACCGCCCTGCGCGCCGCCGACGCAGCCAAGCTGCCCGACAAGGAACCGGAGCAGACCCTCGAGGTCCAGCTCAACGGCCAGATGAAGCCCTACGCCTGGGGCATCAACGGCAAGAAGTTCGGTGAGGACACACCCCTGTCGATCAGCCCGGGACAGCGGGTCCGGATGCGGATGACGAACATGACGATGATGGCCCACCCGATGCACATCCACGGCCACACTTGGTCCCTGCCGGGCAGCAACGGACTGCGCAAGGACACCGTGCTGCTGCTGCCCATGCAGACCATCGAGGCCGACCTGCAGGCCGACAACCCCGGAGCCTGGATGCTGCACTGCCATAACATCTACCACGCCGAGATTGGCATGATGACCAGCCTGCGCTACTGACCCCAGCCCACGCCGATGCGGTTCCCGCGTCACCCCGGGAACCGCACCGCCGCATGCCCGCACATGCCTCCGACGTCTTGGTCAAACCTTCATCATTTGCCCCGGTCCAGCTTCATGGACGCTCGACAGTCTGGATGGTGACGGCAGCCAGCCACACACGACGAAGGAGACCACCATGTACACAAGCCCCACCCAGCTCAACCGCAGTGACAGCGACGCTCCCCGCCCCGCCGCCGACCCGGTACTCGAGCCCGTGCAGCACCGGCACGACCCGAAGATGACAGGCCACGGCAAGAGCCACCACTGGATGCACCTGCTGATGTGTGCCCCGATGCTGCTCATCGTGGCCGGATACCTGTGGACAGGTCGTGCCAGCCTCGCCGCAGGCGGCGTCATGGCCGCCGTCATCCCCGCCCTCGGCTGCGTAGTGATGATGTGGCTCATGATGCGGATGATGAACCACGGGGCCGATCACCACTGAGCCAAGAACCTCGCACCACGCGCCCACCAGCACCACAGAGCACCACCACTCAACGGACGAGGAAGACCATGACCAGCCCTACCCCACCCGACGAGCCCATCACGGCTGAAGGGGACTCCTTCACCTGCCCCATGCACCCCGAGGTCACCAGTGACCACCCTGGCCGCTGCCCCAAGTGCGGCATGTTCCTCCAACCGGACGGACAGCCCCCCGCGCCAGCAGCACACCAGCACACCCACCCCGGGCAGCCTGCTGCCCACCAAGAGCACGGCGGGCAAAGCGCCCCGCCATCACAGGCCGACACCGGCCCACGCGATGGCGGATGGACCTGCCCCATGCACCCCGAGATCCGGCAGGATGGGCCGGGCGAGTGCCCGATCTGTGGCATGGCGCTCGAACCGGTCTCGGTGGGCGTCCACGACGGACCCAACCCAGAGCTGGCAGACATGCGCCGCCGTCTCCGCGTGGCAGCCGTGCTCAGCCTGCCCCTGGTGGTGCTGGCGATGGTCCCGGCCCTGGCCGTCGGGGCGTGGGTGCCCTGGGTCGAACTCGCGCTGTCCACCCCCGTGGTGTGGTGGGCCGGGTGGCCATTCTTCGCACGTGGCGCCCGATCAGTGGCCAGCCGGCACCTCAACATGTTCACCCTCGTCAGCCTCGGTGTGGGTGCCGCGTGGTTCTACAGTGTGGTCGCCGTCCTGGCCCCGGGGATCTTCCCGGCCATCATGCGTGATGACGGTGGCCGGGTCGGCGTCTACTTCGAGGCCGCCGCCGTGATCATCACCCTGGTGCTGCTGGGGCAGGTACTCGAACTGCGGGCACGCGACCAGACCTCGGGTGCCATCCGCGCCCTGCTGGACCTGTCGCCAGCCACCGCGCACCGCATCAACCCCGACGGAGAAGAAGAGGAAGTGCCATCCGCGGACCTGCAGGTCGGCGACCATTGCCGGGTCCGCCCCGGTGAGAAGATCCCAGCAGACGGCATCGTGGTCGACGGCCACGCCTACGTCGACGAATCCATGATCACCGGCGAGCCGGTACCTGTTGACAAGAACCCCGGCGACCGTGTGATCGGCGGCACCATCACCAGCGGCGGCAGCCTGGTCATCGAGGCCACCGGCCTGGGCGCCGACTCGACCCTGGCCCGCATCGTCGACCTCGTGTCCCAGGCGCAACGTTCCCAAGCCCCCATCCAAGGGCTCGTCGACAAGATCTCCGCTGTGTTCGTGCCGGTCGTGATCGGCATCGCACTGATCACCTTCGCCGTCTGGGCCACGGTCGGGCCACAGCCCCGGCTACCGTTCGCGATCGTTGCTGCAGTGTCCGTGCTCATCATCGCCTGCCCTTGCGCGCTTGGCCTTGCCACACCCATGTCCATCATGGTCGGGGTTGGTCGCGGAGCCCGCGATGGCGTCCTGGTCAAGAACGCCGAAGCACTCGAACGACTGCAGAAGATCGACACCCTGGTGATCGACAAGACCGGGACCCTGACCCAGGGCCATCCCAGCCTCGTCGACCAGAAGGTCGTCGCCGGCCACCACGCCGAGATCGTGCTGGCCATGGCGGCCGCTGTCGAGTCCGGGTCCGAACATCCCTTGGCCCGCGCGATCGTCGACGCGGCGCGAGAACGCGACGTCACCGTACCGACCGCCACTGCATTCACCGCCCGCCCGGGTGGCGGCGTCGAAGCATTGGTCGACGGTCACCAGGTCATGGTCGGCAGCCCTGCCTTCCTCACGACCCAGCATGCCGACACGACCCCCCTGACCGACGACATCGACGCCTTCCGTCGCCAAGGAGCCACTGCCGTCATCGTGACTGTCGATGGTCAGCCTGCAAGCATCCTGGCCATCGCCGACCCACTCAAGCCCACCACCGCCCAGGCCATCGACGACCTACGTCACCGTGGCATGCGGATCGTGATGCTGACCGGGGACAACGCCACCACCGCCCACGCCATCGCCGACGAGCTCCACATCGACGAGGTGATCGCGGACGTGCTTCCGGATCAGAAGCATGGGCACGTCCAGCGGTTCCAGGAGCAAGGTCACACGGTCGCGATGGCCGGTGACGGCGTCAACGACGCCCCTGCCCTGGCCGGGGCGGACGTTGGCGTCGCCATGGGCACCGGGACCGACGTCGCCATCGAGAGCGCAGACGTGACCCTCCTCGGCGGCGACCTCGCAGCCCTGGTCAAGGCCCGCGACCTGTCCGTCGACACTATGCGCAACATCAAGCAGAACCTGCTGTTCGCATTCATCTACAACGTCGTCGGCATTCCGATCGCCGCGGGAGTGCTCTACCCCGCCTTCGGCTGGCTGTTGTCCCCGATGATCGCCGCAGCCGCCATGGCCCTCAGTTCGGTGAGCGTCATCACCAACTCCCTGCGCCTGCGCCGACACCACTGACATGAACTGCCCCCCATAAGCTGCCCGGAGTTCACTCTGGGTTGGCTTCTCGCACCCAACCGGGGCCCAGCCAGACCGACAACCCGGGGCCAAATGAAGTTGACATAGCCAATCTGGGTGGGGCTGCATCGGCAACGTCTTCTGGGTGCGATCGAGGGCTTGGATCTGGGACTTCTCATCCACGCACAACACCACGGCATCCTCCGGCGGCGCCAGATAGAGCCCGACGACGTCGGTGACCTTGGCGACCAGCTCGGGGTCGGTGGAGAACGTGAACGTGCCGCTGCGCCACGGCTGTACCCCGTACTCGCGCCACGCTCGTGCGATGGTCGCGTTGCCCACGCCGAGATGGGCGGCCAGCAGTCGGCTCGACCAGTGCGTCACGCCGTACTTGTTGGGCGGCGGCATCAATGTGGTGGCCACGATCGCTCGGTGGTCCAGCCGACGCGGCCGACCAGAGCGCGGCGCATCGGCCAGGCCGGCCATGCCCCGCTCGGCGTAGCGCCTGCGCCAGGCCAGCACCGTGTTCTTCGACACCTGCAGCTGCTCAGCGATCCGCTCATTCGCCACGCCGTCCGCGGCCGCCAGCACGATCCTGGCCCGCATCACCGCACCCGCCTGCGCCGTTCGCGACCGCGTCAACGACTCCAACCGCGCACGATCACCTTCACGCAGACCCAACGGCGGGGCAGGAGAATTGGCCATGACCCATTCTCCCAAACACCAATCATTCAAGAACTAACGACACGCCGCACTAGTTGGAGCTCAGCCGTTGAGTTCGATCGGAAGTTCGTGGTCTTGATGCGGCACACCCACGGCGCCGGGGGCAGGGGCAGCGTTTCTGCGGGAACTCTGGGACGTGTCGGCGCCATCGCGGGCCTCCTGGTGGTGGGAGAGAGGGCCAATAACCAATGGTCAGTTTCTAAGGTTTCTCATATGAAACAAATTTGAGGCGGTGTGCAATCTTCCCTGCATCTCGACAATCTCGACAGACATCGACGGCTCAGTGCTGCATGTCCACGAAGCGCGAGTAGTGGCCCTGGAAGGCGGTCACGACGGTGTCGGTGCGGCCATTTCGGTGCTTGGCGACGATCAGGTCCGCCTCGCCGGCACGGCTGGATTCCTTGTCATACACGTCATCGCGGTGCAGAAGGATCACCATGTCCGCATCCTGCTCGAGACTGTTGTGGACGACGATGCCGTCGGCGATGAAGTTGTGGGTGCCCAGGACGGTGGCGTCATAGACCGGCGCCTCACCGATGGGTTTGATGGAGGCGATCTGGTCCCAGTAGACATCGCTGGCGGCGTGCGCGGCGAGGGTCGCGTCCTCCAGGACAGCGGCGACCCGCGCCAGACGGGCTCGGCCTGGGGCATGTTTCCACTGCGTCGAACCGCAGAACTGTGTCCCCATCGCTGCCGCGAAATGGCGATGCGTCATCCCTGCTAGGGCGAGTTCACCACGGACGTGCTGCCACACCTCCACCGGGATGGTGTCGAGATTGGTGTTGGGCTTCACATTCCGCAGCTCTTCGAGGACCTTGGCTGCGTGCGCACCACGTGTCCCATGGACCCCGATCAGTTCACAGAAGGCGCGTTGCTGTTCGGCGCCATTGATGATCAGGTGGTGGTCATCCCGGCAGCTTGCCTTTCGCACCACCTTGATCCACGCGACGATTCCCACACGGAGGAGGAGACGGGCCAAATCGTCCACCAGGCGTCGACTGGTGCTGGCGTAGTAGATGCGTCCTTGCCCCGCTGTCGCGTCCCAGCGAACTGATCCATCCGTTGCCCAGATGTGCCGCAGGAACAGGCGAACCTGCTCGGTGGGTGCTTGGAAGACACACGGCGGCACGAACTTCTCGTGGCTTCGCAGTCCAAACAGGCCGAGACCGTCCAGCCAGGCGGCGATGGGATTGCGGCGCCCGTGAGTGAGGCGGTAGGGCGCCGGCAGGCGGAGGGTCGTGACGCGAGCTGCCGCGTACTCGTCGCGCACCGGGGTGATCCCGAATCGTCGAGACGCCGCATCTCCAACGGCCTTCAAGTTCTCTTCGTCGAGGGAGGCATAGCGGATCGGCTGTCGCTCGACGAAGGGTCCGTCGCCCAGGAGATGAGCCAACAGGACAATCTCGTCCTCATCCATGTGCTGCGGGGACAGCGGCTCGGGGTTGCTGCGCGGAGTTGCCAGACGGGTGCCCACGGCCAGCTCCCCCAGAGGCATCCAGCCACCCCAGGTGAGGAAGGGGTGGTTCGCTGTGGCCTCGATCGTGCGACCGGAGGTCATCGTCATCCGGTAGACCGGCTTGGTCCCGCTGGGGAAGGCGTGCGTCATTGTCGCCGGCACCAGCTGCTGCTTCTCGTCCATGGACCACACGGGAATGTCGGTGCTGCCCGACTCCAAGAGCTCCCCCATGGTGATCTCGGCACCCGTGTCTGCCCTGAGGACGCGCGTGCTGGCCGTCAGACAACCGGACTCGCGAAGGTCGGAGAGCATCGGCTTCTTGTCGGTGCGCTGCTCGGGACCACGGTTGAGCTGGGAGAGCGCGATCACGGGGATCTCGAGCTCCTTGGCGAGCAGCTTGATCTGGCGGCTGAACTCGCTGACCTCGAGCTGGCGGCTCTCGACCTTCTTGCCGGAGCTCATCAGCTGCATGTAGTCGATGATCACCAGCTTGAGGTCGTGGCGCTGCTTGAGCCGTCGGGCCTTGGCGCGGATCTCCATCATGGTCAGGTTGGGGGAGTCGTCGATGAAGAAGGGCGCCTCGGAGACCATCGGCGTCTTGCGCACCACGCGCGCCCAGTCCTCCTCGGTCATCTTGCCGCCACGAATGTGGTTCAGCGGCACCTGGGCCTCGGCCGAGAGCAGGCGCATGACGATCTCGGTCTGGCTCATCTCGAGGGAGAAGAAGGCCGTGGTCAGCTTGTGCTTGATGGCCGCCGCGCGGGCGAAGTCCAGAGCCAGGGTGGAGTTGTGGGTGGGGACCATCGACTCGGACGCCAGGTACAGGTGCGAGGGATCGTCGATCTGCACGCAGCGGACAGGGACGGAGTCCACGGCCACGACCTGTGACACCGTGAAGGACTTGTTCGGGGCGCCGACCTTCGACATGCCGAGCGGGGACTGATCAGCCAGCTCGCTGGTCAGGCACGAACCCCCTGCAACCAGGGGCCATTCGTGCTGGGCATCGGCGACGATCTCGGTGCCGTCGCTGAAGGTGAGCCGATAGCAGGGGCGGTCCTCCATCACCTCCGTGGCGGCAACCACTCGAGTGGGCCGGCCGTCGGCGGTGAGCAATTCGTCGCCGACCTGCACCTCGCCCATCGTGGTCCACCCGGTGGGCGTTGGCAGCTTGGTGTCCAGCGCCAGTGCCTTGCCCACGGCAGGCCTGGCGGCAATGATGATCATCTGCCCGGCGTGGAGGCCGTTGGTGAGGTCGTCGAGCTCGGCGAAGCCGGTGGGCACGCCGCTCATCTCGCCGCCACGGTTGGCGATGGATTCGATCTCGTCGATCGCCGGCTCGATCAGGACGCTCAGCGGCTTGTAGTCGTCGCTGGTCTTGCCCTCGCTCACCTCGTAGATGGTCTGCTGGGCCGCATCGACGATGTCGGTGACGTCGCCCTGGCCCTGGTAGCCCATCTGGGCGATCTTGATGGAGGCCTCCACCAGGCGTCGCAGGACGGCCTTGTCGCGCACGATCTCGGCGTAGTAGCCGGCATTGGCGGCAATCGACACGCTCGCCAACAGGTCGGCCAGATAGACGTGGCCGCCCACGCGCTGGATCTCGCCGCGCTTGCCCAGCTCGTCGGCCACCGTCACGGGGTCGGCCGGCTCACCGCGCCCGTACAGGTCGAGGATGGCGTCGTAGATGAGTTCGTGCGCGGGCCGGTAGAAGTCACGTCCCTTGAGCACCTCGACGACGTCGGCGATGGCGTCCTTGCTCATCAGCATGGCGCCCAGGACGCTCTGCTCGGCGGCCACGTCCTGGGGCGGGGTGCGGTCGATGCCGCCCGCACCCTCATTGCGCGGCCCGTCGTACTGCTCGCTCATCCTGCCTCCTGGTCCGTGTCCCACCAGTGTGGCGGACGGCGCCGACACTTCTGCCGCCCCCAACCTAGCCCTGTGGACAGCGCCCCTCAAAGTGGGTCATCCACCGAGTTGTCCACAGCCCATGTGGACAGGCTGGGGACAGGTGTGGACGCACAGTGTGCACCTGTGGAGAACGGATGGTGAACGAAATCGGATTCGATCAGACGCCCGACATAAGACCAGTTGGCTAGCTGGTATGGCGATTTTTGCCATGAATCGACAAATTCCGAAGGTCAACTGAGGTGAACAAGGGCATTTGCACTCCCAGCTGAGGTGTGCACCTTCCACGGCCCATCCACGTTGTCCACAGGAGTTGTCCACAGGGGTGTGTGGATGGAGGAAGATCCTCAGGCCCCGGCTGGGGACAACGCCTGGACGCGATCCTTTGGTACTCCCCGACTTGCCTCGATACCCATGGGGGGTACAGTTAGTGTCATGGATCACTCGCAGGGCCACGGCTACATCGGCAACAAGGATGCCTACCTCAAGCGCCTCAAGCGCATCGAGGGGCAGGCGCGTGGCCTGCAGAAGATGGTCGACGAGGAGAAGTACTGCATCGACATCCTCACTCAGATCTCGGCCATGACCAGCGCGCTCGAATCCGTCGCGCTCGGCCTGCTCGACGAGCACCTCAACCACTGCGTGCGGCACGCCGCCGAAGAGGGTGGGGCCGTGGCCGACGAGAAGATCCACGAGGCCAGCCAGGCGATCGCCCGTCTGGTCCGCAGCTGACCCCGGTCAGTCCGCACCCGGACACCAACCACAGGAGCACACCATGATCACCAACTACACCGTCTCCGGCATGACCTGCGAGCACTGCGTCAACCACGTCACCGAGGAGGTCGGCGCCCTCGACGGCGTCCAGTCCGTCGACGTGAAGCTCGACGGCGGCACCATGGCCGTCACCAGCGACTCCGAGGTCGACTTCGCCAAGATCACCGAGGCCGTCGCCGAGGCCGGCGACTACACCGTCGCCAAGGCCTGATCCGCCGCACACCCCGCCACCCCCGGGTGGCCCGCAGGTGTCCGGCGCCCCGCCATCCCAAACTCCGGCGCGCCGGACACCACCCACCCTCCGAGGAAGCACCACAGTGACCACCTCCGCCCAGGTATCCACCGACGAACGCACCACCGACCAGCGCCAGTCCATCGAGCTCGACCTGCAGGGCATGACCTGCGCCTCCTGCGCCGCGCGCATCGAGAAGAAGCTCAACAGGGTCGACGGCGTGCGCGCCAATGTCAACTACGCCACCGAGAAGGTGCACCTGCTGGCCCCGCCCGAGGTCACCGTCCCGGAACTGATCACGGTGGTGGAGAAGGCCGGCTACGGCGCCTCGGTGCCGGTTCCGGACGCCCCACCGGTCGACCACGCCCGAGACCTGAAGCTGCGCATGATCCGCTCCTTCATCTGGTCCGTCCCCGTCGTGCTGATGGCGATGGTCCCGCCGATGCAGGTGGCCGGCTGGCAGTGGTTCAGCTGGGTCCTCGCCACCCCCGTGGTCTTCTGGTGCGGCTGGCCCTTCCACAAGGCCGCCTTCGTCAACGCCCGCCACGGCACCGCCACCATGGACACCCTGGTGAGCCTGGGAACGTTGGCCTCCTACTTCTACAGCGTCTACTCGCTCTTCTTCAGCTACGCCGGCTACATCCCCTACAAGCACGACTTCGAACTGCACCTGGGCCACCAGTCGCCGGCCGGCAACATCTACTTCGAGAGCGCCGTGGTCATCATCAGCTTCCTGCTGCTGGGCCGCTGGATCGAGGCCCGTAGCCGCCAGGAGGCCGGCGCCGCCCTGCGCTCCCTGCTGGAGATGGGGGCCAAGGACGTCCGCGTGCTGCGCGACGGCAAGGAAGTGCTCGAACCGATCGAGCTGCTCGCCGAGGGTGACGTCTTCGTCGTGCGCCCAGGCGAGAAGGTGGCCACCGACGGCGTCGTCGTTGAGGGCGCCAGCAGCGTGGACAATTCCATGATCACCGGCGAGTCGGTGCCCGTCGAGGTGGGCGTCGACGACGCGGTCATCGGTGCCACCATGAACACCGACGGCCGCCTGCTGGTGCGGGCCACCGCCGTGGGCCGCGACACCCAGCTGGCCCAGGTCAGCCGCCTGGTGGAGGAGGCACAGACCGGCAAGGCCCAGGCACAGCGCCTGGCCGACAAGATCTCGGGCATCTTCGTCCCGATCGTCCTGGTGATCGCCCTGGCCTGCTTCATCGGCTACTTCCTGGTGATGAAGACCGGCATCGCCTTCGCCTTCACCACCGCCGTCGCCGTGCTGATCATCGCCTGCCCCTGCGCGCTGGGCCTGGCCACCCCGGTGGCCCTGCTGGCCGGCACCGGACGCGGCGCCCAGCTGGGCATCGTGATCCGCGGCCCGCAGACGCTGGAGAGCGCCCGCCGGGTCGGCACCGTCATCATGGACAAGACTGGCACCATCACCTCCGGCGAGATGAACGTGGCGGAAGTCACCGCCGCCCCCGGGACCGACCGCGACGAGCTGGTGCGCATCGCCGGTGCCATCGAGGGCCACTCCGAGCACCCGATTGCCCAGGCCATCCACCGCCACGCCAGCAACCAGACGTCGGGACCCGCCCCCGCGGTCGAGGAGTTCACCAACCAGCCCGGGCGCGGCGTGCAGGCCGTCGTCGACGGGCACCTCACCCTGGCCGGCAACCACGCCCTGATGGAGGCCAATGGCATCGAGCTGCCGAGCGAGCTGGACAGCGCCTTCGAGGCCGGATCTGAGCTCGGCCGCACCGTCATCCTGGTGGCCTGGGACGGCAGGGCCCGCGGCGCCATCGCCGTCAGCGACACGATCAAGCCCACCAGCAAGCGGGCCATCTCGGAGCTGAAGAAGATGGGACTTCGCACCGTCATGCTCACCGGCGACAACGAGCGCGCGGCCCATGCGATGGCCGACGGCCTGGACATCGACGAGGTGCATGCCGGGGTGCTGCCCGCCGACAAGGTACGCGTCGTGGAACAGGCGCAGCAGGGCGGCGGCTCGGCCAATGACCAGGTGGCCATGGTGGGTGACGGTGTGAACGACGCCGCGGCCCTCACCCGGGCAGACCTGGGCATTGCGATGGGCTCGGGCACGGATGCGGCGATCGCCGCGAGCGACATCACGCTGATGCGCTCCGACCTGATGCTCGCCGTCGACTCGATCCGCCTGAGCCGCAAGACCCTGGCGACGATCAAGTCGAACCTGTTCTGGGCCTTCTTCTACAACGTGGTGGCGATCCCCTTCGCCGCAGCGGGTTACATGAATCCGATGTTCGCCGGTGTCGCGATGGCCTTCAGCTCTGTCTTTGTGGTGCTCAACAGCCTGCGGCTACGTGCCTTCCGGCCTCTGGCGGTCCACTGACGAACTCTCACCCCCCGGTATGGTGGACAAGTCAACTACCCTCACCTGCCCGTCGGCCCGCGTCACCCGGACAATCACCCATTCCTGGCAGGTGGCTGAGGCAATGGGTGACACGATGGATTCAGCGGAGCCTCGAAATTACTCGGGGGAGTGGCGAGCCTCCGGACAAGGCCGGAAGTCGGCGCAGAAG
>NZ_JBHWOO010000132.1:0-9295 GCF_043424415.1 Luteococcus sp.
GTTGTGTCAACGGTGTCGGCCACGGGAACAATCTACCGGTTACTCGATGATGGCGCCGCCCCAGCCGTGGGGCGGCGCCATCGTCCTTGCCGGCAACCGGTGTGCCTCAGCAGCAGCGACTGCCGGGGTTGTGCTCCTGGCGGTGGTACTCGTGGCGCCAGAACTCGCCGCGCTCCATCGGCGGCCCGGCCTGACCGGTGGTGTGGTGCCACTGCAGGTAGCGCTCGTAGCGGTCGGCGCCCAGCACGCCGTTGGCCAGCCGGGACAGGCGTCGCAGCCAGTCCATCAGTGCCCCGACCTGACCAGGTGTGCGTCGGGATTGGCGGCGTGGAAGGCACTCCACTGCGCCTCCAGCTCCTTCTCGGCCGCCGAGGCGCCCAGGCCGGCGGGTGCGTAGAGCTGCGCCGGGAGCGCCGGGTCCTCGGTGTCGAGCTGCTCGACGCCACGTCCTGCCTGCAGGGCCTGGACGGTGCGCAGCGCACACACCGCGAAGACCACCAGTGCGCACAGCACGAAGAGCACCGACAGGCTGCCCTGCACCATGGTGTTGTTGGACACCGCCTGCATCGCCTCGGGGGTCTTGGCCCCTCCCAGCGAGGTCTTGCCGGCGGCGATGGCGTCGGCGTAGAGCCGGTGGTTGGCGAAGTAGCCGACCTTCGGGTCGCTGGAGAAGATCTTCAGCCAGGATCCGTAGACGGTGATGACGGCCGTGAAGATGGTCGGCACCACCAGCACCAGCAGGGTGCCGCGGGCCCCCTTGCGGGCGAAGATCACCGTGCAGATGCTCAGGGCGATCGCGGCCAGCAGCTGGTTGGCGATGCCGAAGAGCGGGAACAGGGTGTTGATGCCACCCAGCGGGTCGGTGACGCCCATGACCAGGATCGAGCCCCAGCCGGCCACCATGACGGCGGTGGTGAACCAGGCCCCCAGCTTCCAGCCCGGATCGCGGAAGCGGGGCGCGACGTTGCCCAGCGCGTCCTGCAGCATGAAGCGGGCCACGCGGGTGCCGGCGTCGACACTGGTGAGGATGAACAGGGCCTCGAACATGATGGCGAAGTGGTACCAGAAGCTCATCATCGCCTTGCCGCCGAAGACCTGGTGCATGATGTGCGCCAGGCCGACGGCCAGGGTGGGGGCGCCGCCGGTGCGCGAGACGACGGAGTGCTCCCCGACGTTCTCAGCGGTCTCGGTGAGCGTCGCGGCATCCACGTGCACGCCGGACAGGCCCAGCGAGTTGACGAACTGCACCGCCCCCTCGACAGTCCCCTGGGTGGCGGCGGCGGGCGCATTCATCGCGAAGTAGATGCCGCGGTCGATGCTGACCGCGGCGACCAGGGCCATGATTGCGACGAAGGACTCCATCAGCATGCCGCCGTAGCCGATCAGGCGGGTCTGGCGCTCCTTCTCCACCATCTTCGGCGTGGTGCCCGAGGCGATCATGGCGTGGAAGCCGGACAGGGCACCGCAGGCGATGGTGACGAACAGGAAGGGGAAGATCTTGCCGCTGAAGACCGGCCCGTCACCGCGACTGGCGAACTCGCTGACGGCCGGCACGGTGATCTCGGGGCGCACCACGATGATGGCCAGGGCGAGCATGACGATGACGCCCACCTTCATGAAGGTGGACAAGTAGTCGCGCGGGGCCAGCAGCAGCCAGACGGGCAGCACGGCGGCGATGAAGCCGTAGCCGATGACGATCCACGCCAGGGTCGGGCGGTCCAGGTGGAACCAGGCCTGGCCCCAGCCGGTGTTGGCCACCCAGCCTCCGCCGATGATGGCGGCCATCAGCATCACGCAGCCGATCACCGAGACCTCCATCACCCGTCCGGGACGGATGAAGCGCAGGTAGAGGCCCATGAACAGGGCGATCGGGATGGTCATGCCGACGCTGAAGACGCCCCAAGGGCTCTCCCCCAGCGAGTTGACCACCACGAGCGCCAGGATGGCGACGATGATCAGCATGATCGACAGGGTGGCCAGCAGGGCGGCGAAGCCCCCGACCAGCCCGAGCTCGTCCTTGGCCATCTGTCCCAGGGATCGTCCGCCGCGGCGCATCGAGGCGAACAGCACCACGTAGTCCTGCACGGCGCCGGCGAAGATGACGCCGACGATGATCCAGATGGTGCCGGGCAGGTAGCCCATCTGGGCGGCCAGGATGGGGCCGACCAGCGGCCCGGCTCCGGCGATGGCGGCGAAGTGGTGGCCGAACAGGATGCGCCGGTCGGTGGGCACGTAGTCGTGGCCGTTGTAGTTGTACTCGGCGGGGGTGGCGCGACGGTCGTCGGGCTTGATCAGCACCCGTTCGACGAAGGTGGAGTAGAAGCGGTAGGCGATCAGGTAGCTGCAGACGGCAGCGAAGACGAACCAGATCCCGTTGACCTGTTCGCCGCGCAGGATGGCGATCTCCACCCAGGCCACTGCTCCGAGCAGGGCGATCAGACCCCACACGACCATCTGGCGGGGTGTGAGGCGCCGTTCCCGGCTGATCACCTCTTCGTCGAGCGAGGTGGGAGGAATGTCGGTGCGGGCCTTGCTGGGGATGACGGTGCTCATGTCTACCTCAGGGGAAGGGGTGGGCCGCGACGAGGATGCCGCACTGGCCGGGAACCGCCACTGGTTCCTGGGCTCGACTCTAGACAAGGCAGTGATGCCCGCCGCACCCGGGTGGGGCGGCGGGCATCGTCGGAGCGGTCCGGGGACCATCCCGTGGTGCTTCGGGTCAGGCGTTGAAGTCCTGGGCCCCGGCGGAGCGACGGGCCGCATCGGCGCCCTCCAGCAGCAGCCGGCGCAGCGCACCGGGTGCCTGCGGATGCGCCTGCAGCCAGGCATCGGCACGGTCGGCAGCATCGGGCGTGTCGGGGAAGAGGCCGCGCACCAGGCGCTGGGCGATCTCGATGGCGTGCTGCTGCCAGACCGTGGGCAGTCCGTGAAAGTAGCCGTCGGCGCGATCGGCCAGCAGGTGCCCCTGGCCGGGGGCGTTGAGCCCGGCGATGATCGCGTCGACGTGGTCATTGCTGAGCGCCAGCGGCGTGTGCAGCTGCTGCCAGGCCTCGGCCTTGACCTGGGCCTCGGGGCGGGCGGCCAGGGCACCCAGGCGGGCGGTGACGCCGTCCTTGCCGGGATCGCGGGCCAGTTCCTCGTCGAGCTCGGCGACGCCCCAGCGGCCCTGTGCCGCCATGGCGGTGGCCAGCATCCAGCGCAGCTCCGAGCCGACCTCGAGCCCGTCGGGGACCTCGCTGCCGTCGAGCAGTGCCCCGACGTGGTCGGTGGCGGCCGGGACGCGACGCGCCAGCGAGGCGAGGCTTCGGGCCAGGGCGAGCTGGCGGTCGCTGCCGGGCTCGGCGCCCTGCAGGGCCTGCCAGACGGCCTCCGCCAGGCGGCCGGCCTGCTCCTCGCGGCGCTGCTCGGGCAGGTAGTGGTTGATGCCGAACTCGGCATTGGCCAGCAGCACCGACAAGGTGGCGATGTCGCTCTCGGCCAGGCCGTGGGCGATGACTGCGTCCAGGTGGTCGACGACCGGGAGCACGGCGTCGCGGGTCTGGTTCCACAGCGAGGACCAGACCAGGACGCGGGCCAGGGCGTCGTCGAGGCTTCCCAGGTGCTGCTTGACGGTGGCCAGGGAGCGTTCGTCGAGGCCCACCTTGGCGTAGGTGAGATCCTCGTCGTTGACCAGCACCAGGTCGGGCTCGGCCAGGCCGACGGCGGAGGGCACCTCGGTGAGCTCGCGGCCGTCGAGCTCCAGGTCGATGCGGTCGCTGCGCACCAGGCGGTCGCCGTCGAGCCGGTAGAGCCCCACCAAAAGAGTGTGCGGGCGGCCGACGTGCTGGCCGTCGCGGGCGTCCACCGAGTGCTGGCGCACGGCCAGTCGGGTGATCTTCCCGTCGGCGCACTCGACCTGGGGCACCAGGCTGTCGGGCCCGGCGGTCTGCAGCCAGCGCCGCGACCACTCCTGCAGGTCGCGCTGGGATGCCTGCTCCAGGGCCTTGAGCAGGTCGGCCAGGCGGGCGGAGCCGAAGGCGTGGGCCTGGAAGTAGTCGCGGGCGCCGGCGAAGAAGTCGTCGATGCCGACGTGGGCCACCAGCTGCTTGAGCACCGCAGCACCCTTGGCGTAGGTGATGCCGTCGAAGTTCTGCTTGGCGGCCTCGATGTCGGGGATGTCAGCGACGATCGGGTGGGTGGTGGGCAGCTGGTCCTGGTTGTAGGCCCAGTCCTTGCGGCGTCCGGCGAAGGCGACCCAGGCGTCGGTGAACTCGGTGGCCTCGACGCTGACATGGGCGCCCATGAACTCGGCGAAGGACTCCTTGAGCCACAGGTCGTCCCACCAGGCCGGGGTCACCAGGTCGCCGAACCACATGTGCGCCATCTCGTGCAGGATCGTGTTGGCGCGGTTCTGGTACTGGGCACGGGTGGCGGCCGAGCGGTGGATGTAGTGCTCGGTGAAGGTGACCAGGCCCGGGTTCTCCATGGCGCCCAGGTTGTACTCGGGCACGAAGACCTGGTCGTACTTGCCCCAGGGGTACGGGAAGCCGAAGGCAGCATGGTAGAAGTTCATGCCCTGCTTGGTGAGGGTGAAGATCGCCTCGGCGTCGAAGTGCTCGGCCAGGCTCTGGCGGCACAGGGCACCGAGCTCCACCTCGAGTCCGTCGCCGGAGCTCCATCGGTCGGTCTGCTCTGCCCAGGGTCCGGCGGCCACGCAGGTGAGGTAGGTCGACAGCCTCGGGGTGGGCGCGAAGGCGTGGCGCACGCCGGTCACTCCGTCGTCATTGGTGACCGGGCCGCCGGATACCCGCGGCTGGTTGGAGCGCACCTGCCAGCCCTCGGGCGCGAGCACCGTGATGTGGTGCACTGCCTTGAGGTCGGGCTGCTCGAAGTTGGGGAAGACGCGACGGGCATCGGCCGGCTCGTACTGGGTGTACAGGTAGGTCTGCTGGTCGATGGGGTCGACGAAGCGGTGCAGGCCCTGCCCGGAGCGCGAATAGGTGCCCTCGGCGTGGATCTCGACGACATTGCGCCCCTGCTCCAGGGACAGCTGCAGCCGGGCGCCGTCGTAGTCGACGACCTTCTGAACCTCGCCGTTGACGACCAGGTGGTTCACGGCACCGTCGACGAAGTCGATGAAGGTCTGCTCGATGGTGGACTCCAGTTGCACCACGCAGTGCACACCGAAACGGGCCTGCTCGGGGTCGGTTGCCCCCAGCAGGTGCAAGGTGGTGTGGTAACTCTCGACGGTCAGGCCGGCACTACGTCGGGCGGCCTCGTCACGGGCGATGTTGGTAGTGGTCACCGTGCCAGCCAAACACTGCTCGCCGCAGGGCGCAAGCACTTGCGGCCCTTGTCACGGCCATACCAACCACCCAGCCTAGGCTGGGGACATGATGGCGACGACATCCCCCCTCCCGGTACTGGTGATGGATGCCGGCCAGACCGGCGTGCGCGCCGAGCTCACCGTCGATGACCGGGTGCTGCTGCACCACGAGGGCGAGGGCGTGGTGACCGACCGGCCGGTGGTGCCGCAGCTGGCTGCCATGGCCCGCGAGGTGCTCGACCGGGCCACGGCGCAGGGTCTGCTGGGCCGGGAACCGGTGGTGCTGGCCGTTGGCAGCTCGGGCCTGACCCCCGGTGAGGACGCCGGCCAACTGGCCGAGGCGGTCGGCGTCGGCGTGCACAAGGTCCTGCTGGCGCACGACTCGATCACCAGCTACCTGGGCGCGCTGGGCGACCGGACCGGGGTGGTGGTGGCCGCCGGCACCGGCGTGGTGACCCTGGCCGTCGGGGACGAGCAGGTGGCCCGGGTGGACGGCTGGGGCAACCTCATCGGGGATGCCGGCTCGGGCTACTGGATCGGCCGCGCCAGCCTGGACGCGGTGATGCGCGCCCACGACGGCCGGGGCCCGGCCACGGCCCTCTCCGCGCCGGTCCAGGAGCATTTCGACGGCGATCTGGAGGGCGCCTACATGGTGCTGCAGGCCGATCCGCACCGGGTGCGCCACATCGCCGCCTGGTCGCGCACCGTCGCCGAGCTGGCCGCCGACGACGAGGTCTGCCGCGACATCTGCGAGCGGGCCGGGCAGGAGCTCGCCTGTTCGGCGCTGGCGGGACTGCGCAGGGTGGGCCTGAGCGGGGTGGGTTCGGACGGGGTGGGTCTGGACGGCACCGTCGAGGTGCCGGTGGGAATGGTGGGGAAGGTCTTCGACTCGCCGCACGTGCGCGAGTCCTTCACACGGACGGTGCAGGAGCAGTGCGTGGGCGCCTGGCCCACGCGCACCACCACCGACGGCCTGCGCGGTGCGGCACGCCTGCCACTGCTGTCCCCGGGCTCGGCGCTGCGGCGCGACGTGGGCAGGGCCGGGAGTGGCGGTCCGGCGGCGGCCCGGGGTGCATAATGCAGTGGTGAACCCACCTGTCCGTGTTGCACTTGTCAATGACCACCCCCTTGTGATCGAGGGTCTGGCGAGCCTGCTGGCAGATGCCGAGGGGATCGAGGTGGTGGAGCTCGACACCCTCGTGCCGGTCGCCAGCCCCGTCGACATCCTCCTGCTCGATACCTATGCCTCGTCCTTGCCGATCGACGAGACCGTCCGGGGCCGACTCAGCGAACAGTCGGCCTCGCGGCTGGCCGTCTACGCCTGGCAGGTGGACGACGACCTGGTCCACGACAGCCTCGCTGCCGGGGCCAGCGGGGTGCTGTCCAAGGCCCTGACCGCCCAGGAGCTCGCACACGCACTGCGCACCATCCAACAGGGCCACCGGGTCGTGGAGCGCGGCGCCTCGGCGGTGGCGGCAGACCTCGACCCCGACCACGGCGTGAAGGGTCGCGACTGGCCCGGGCGCAATGAGGGCCTGAGCATGCGCGAATCGGAGATGATCACGCTGATCTGCCAGGGCCTGAGCAATGAACAAATCGCCCAGGACCTCTTCCTGAGCCCCAACTCGGTCAAGTCCTACATCCGCTCCGCCTATCGCAAGATCGGTGCCACGAGCCGTTCCCAGGCAGTGATCTGGGGCCTGGAGCATGGCATGCGCCCGTCGGCCAGCCGCAAGGCCAGCTGAGAGGCGTTCACGTCGCGTTCAGACGGGCGTCGGTTGGAGTCCACCGGCGCCTGTTTGAGTCTCCCGTGCATCCCCGCTGGCCCCACGGCCGCGGCCCCACAGGAAACGGCCCCCGGGCCGGTGCGAAAGGAACCCCATGGACTCCAAGCGTCTGCTCCCGATGATCGACCACGTGCGCGGCAAGCGTTCCGCCGTCACCTGCGCCCTCAAGTGCGACAACCAGTGCCTCGGCGAGACCTGCAACACCACCGACAACGACTACTTCCGTGACGTCGCCTCGGCCGCGGTGAGCCGTCGCGGCGTGCTGGCCGGCTCCGCCGGTGCCGTGGCCCTGTTCGGCGCCTCCCACGCCGACTTTGCCGCCGCCGCCCCCGCCGGGCTGGCCGAGGGCCGTCGCAACCGCCGCGGCAGCAGGAGCCCGCTCAACTTCGACCCGATCGCACCGGTCGACTACACCGTCGACGAGCTCAACGTGCCCACCGGCTACGCCTGGAAGCCGATCATCCGCTGGGGCGACTCGCTCTTCGACGACGCCCCCGCCTTCGACGCCAACAAGCAGACCGCCAAGGCCGCCCGTCGCCAGTTCGGCTACAACAACGACTACACCGAGATCCAGGAGATCCCGGGCAGCAACGGCCGCCGCGCGGTGATGTTCGTCAACCATGAGTACACCAACGAGAACATCATGTTCCCCGAGGACATGCCGATCGAGACCAAGCGCGAGCTGGGCATGATCAACCACGGCCTGACGGTGGTGGAGCTGCAGCGCAAGAACCCGGCCAGCCCCTACAGCTACGTCAAGGGCGCCCGCCTGAACCGTCGCATCGTCATCGACGACGCCTACCGCATGACCGGCCCTGCCGCCGGCAGTGACCTGCTCAAGACCAAGGCCGACCCCTCGGGCACCAAGGTGCTGGGCACCCTGGGCAACTGCTCCGGCGGACTGACCCCGTGGGGCACCCTGCTCTCGGGCGAGGAGAACTTCCATTCCTACTTCGTCGGCGAGGGCACCTCCGCCGAGGACAAGCGCTACGGCATCACCAGCAAGGAGACCGTGCGCGGCTGGGAGCACAGCGATCCCCGCTTCGACACCCGCAACGAGGGCTTCGAGAACGAGACCAACCGCTTCGGCTGGATTGTCGAGGTGGACCCCTTCGACCCCACCTCCACCCCCCGCAAGCACACCGCACTGGGGCGCTTCAAGCACGAGGGCGCCAATGTCATCGTCGCCCGGGACGGGCACGTGGTCGCCTATTCGGGCGACGACGAGAAGTTCGACTACCTCTACAAGTTCGTCAGCAAGCGCAAGTACCGCAAGAACGACCGGCGCCACAACATGCGCCTGCTGGAGGATGGTGACCTGTACGTCGCCAAGTTTTCCGGCAACTCGCCTGCCGCGGAGATCGACGGCACCGGCGCCCTGCCCAGCGACGGCGCCTTCGACGGCACCGGCCGCTGGCTGCCGCTGGTCAAGGACGGCCAGTCCATGGTCGAGGGCATGAGCGTGGAGCAGGTGCTAGTCTACACCCGCCTGGCCGGCGACAAGCTGGGCGCCACCAAGATGGACCGTTGCGAGGACGTCGAGCCCTCGCTGAAGACCGGCCGCGTCTACGTCGCCTGCACCAACAACTCCGACCGCGCCAAGCCCGGCAAGGCCGGCGTCGACGAGGCCAACCCGCGCTCCCAGAACCGCGACGGCCACGTCGTCGAGATCGACGAGCTGGGCAGCCAGACCTCCACCCGCTTCGCCTGGAACCTGCTGCTGGTCTGCGGTGATCCCGCCACCGACGAGAACACCTACTTCGCCGGCTACCCGCGCGAGCACGTCTCGCCGATCTCCTGCCCCGACAACCTGGCCTTCGACTCGGTCGGCAACCTGTGGATCTCCACCGACGGCGCGCCCGACGGCATCGGCTACAACGACGGCCTCTTCCGCGTCACGCTGGAGGGCCGCGACCGTGGCCGCGTCGACCAGTTCCTGTCGGTGCCGACCGAGGCCGAGACCTGCGGCCCGATCGTGCGCGACAAGGAGCAGACGGTCTTCGTCTCGGTGCAGCACCCCGGTGAGGACGGCACCTTCACCGAGCAGCACAGCCAGTTCCCCGACTACGACAAGACCGTGGCCCGCCCCTCGGTGGTGCAGGTCTACAAGAAGCGCGCCGACCGCCGCCCCCGCAGCTGACCTGCCGGGCAGCAACACACGAGGGCGCCTCCCATCCGGGAGGCGCCCTCGTGGCTCGTACGC
>NZ_JBHWOO010000133.1:0-6082 GCF_043424415.1 Luteococcus sp.
CTGGTTCGGCCCAGGACTGGGACCAGGCCTGCATGGCTTGCTGGTGTGCCTGTTGTTCTTGTTCGTCGAGGCGGCGTTGTGCGTCGCGCTCATCCATGAGGTGCATCAGCTGGTCGACAGCGGCGGGGTCATCCCAGCTCGACGACAGAGCCTGCTCGAACTCGGCGTCGCCCCACGCTGCGGTGTTCTCGGCGGTGAAGGTATCGGCCTTGGTGGGGAAGGTGCGTGTGGGCGTGGATGTGTCGTAGCCCAGCTGGGACAGGGCCTTGTCCATCAACGCCTCGCAGCGCTGAGCGCGCTCGTGATCACCAGCACTGAGAGCGTCGTCGCAGGCGCGGGCCCAGCGGCTCATCCGCTGACGGGCGTTGGCGTGGGCGCGCTGCTGCGGGGTTTGATGGTCGCGACAGCGACGCTTGGCAGGTTTGCCTTCAGCTCGACACATCAACGGACCGCGCAACGGGCGACGTCGGTGAATCGGGGATCGTCATCCGCGGCCCCAACCTCCCGCAACGGCGAATCCTGCATGCGGGCAAGGAGCTGGCTGCGCAAGGCATAGCCGCGCCCCTGCCCGAGCCTTCCCAAGATGATCTGGCGCGGGCTGGATTCGCAGTGATGCTCGGTGGACGTGTTCGCCATGGTTCCTCCTCGGCACGGGCTACAGGGATCCCCGCTTCGGGCCCCTGTCCCTATAGACGCTCCAGGACGTCGAATCTGGACAAACCAGATCAACCTTCTTCACCAGCTGCAGTGCTGCACCGCTACAGGAGGGCGCACGCCAGTACAGTGCCGATCAGCAACCCGGGACCGTAGGGAATGGCTCGACGGCCGCGATAGATCGTGACCGCCAGAACAAGTGCGAGCAGGGTGGCGGCGAACAAGGCCACCAGCACCATGGGCCAGGAGAACAGGCCCGCTCCGATGCCACACACCAACACCAAGCGCACATCCCCGAACCCGAGACCAGCACCCAGCCGCCACAACACCCAGAACAACGAACGCGCAGCCAAACCAGCCAGCAGAGCACGACCCGCTACCGACCACGGAAGATGACCCGACACAGCCACGATCGGGAGCGCTGTGAGGATGATGGCGGTGCTGGTGTGGGTGAGGGTCTTGGGTAGCCAGCAGGTGGCGTGGTCGATGCACACTGCGAGGACGCCCACGCTGCTGATGACCAGCCAGATGGGCCAGTACGGGGCCGGGATTCGTTGGGTGACCAGCCAGGACAGGGCGGTGGCCAGTAGTCCGGTGGCGGTGGCGAACCGCCATGTGGCGAGGGTCAGGTAGGGGGATGTGGGTTCGTCATCGGGGGCGGGCAGGATCCGACAGATCGTGGGGCAGCCCAGGGTGATGGTGAGGCCGATGATGGCGGCGAGGACGGTGCCGGTCATGGCTGGTGAGGTGTCTGCGGGGTGGCGGGGTGGGTGTACCCCGCAGACACGCTCGGGGTGTGTTCAGTGGCTCCACCGTAGAGGTTGGGTGACTCATTGCAAGTCGGGATGGGTGCGGGGCGGAGCATGGGGTATCCGCCGCGCAGGCTGCGATGGTTGGCGGTGGGGTGGAAGCCCAGGCGTTGGTAGAAATGGGCCACGCGCCGTGAGGAGGCTTGCAGCTCGAGCTCGACTCCAGCGGCATCGGTGTGTCGCAGCAGGTCCCGCATGACTGCGGTTCCGGCGCCACCGCCCAGCGGCCAGGCGGCGACACCGACAACGGTGTACGGGTCGCTGTCCGTGGCGTGCTTGATGCGGGCCACTGCGCCGTGGCCGAGGTGCCCGTCGTCGCTCCAGGCCACTCGCCACGCATCGGTGTAGGCGCGGCGGGCTGGCAGGCGGATCGCGATCCAGGGGGTGATGGCCAGGCCAACCAGGATGCAGGGCACGAGCGCGTAGAGCCCGACGGTCAGGGATTGGGTGAGCGCAGCAAGGATGAGCGCGAGCTCGGCGCCGATGACGATCGCCAGCCAGAACAGGATGCGGGTCAGCGGTGCGGTGCGCAGCGCGGCTCGCTCGGCCCGGTGCTCGAGCCGTGAGAGCTCGTCGATGGTGCGCGCATCGAGCTGGCTGCCCGGTTTGTAGTGCACGGATCGCTCTCCCTCATGTAGGTGTGGCGGGACGTGTTCAGGGTAGGGCGGCCCAGCACGGACCGCGATGGGGGTGTGGATGGCGCGCAGCACTCGACCCAGGACACCTGTGCTCAGGAAGGCGATGCACGGGGATCACCTCGGCGCCCATGCCGTCGCAGCTCCAGGGTGCAGGCGACGTCACCTGCCCAGCACCCCCCTGGTAGCGCGATTGCATGTCCAGTGGTGGGGGTCGTGAACCGTCTATAGGGAGTAGGACACCTACTCGAGCCTTGGGGGATACAGCGGATGATCGCGGATGTTGTCGACATCGCATGGAAGGCCGTCGGGTCTCCCCCCACCGGCGAAACCCCCGCACCCGCAGGCGCCTGCGCCCGATGCGGGGCACAAGCCGAGCTGGTGCCCGTAGGCCAAGTGGTCTCACGGTTCTACCGCGGATGGGACACGTGGGCCGATGCCACCGGCTCCGGCGTCTGCCCAGCCTGCGTGTGGGGCTTCCGCTCACCCCTGCTGCGCTCCCTACCGCACTGGATCCATCGCGCCCCCCACATGCTCACCCCGGTACGCGACACCGACCTGACCGACCTACTGCACCGCCCGCTGAGCAACGACGAGTCACTCGTGGTACCGCTGCACCCCAGCCGACGCCACCTCATCCACCTCGCCCAATGGGGGTGCATCACCACCGACGACACCACCCTGGTGTGGGACCAAACCGCAGCCGACCGCTTCGCCACCTACACACAGCTGCGCAACCTCGGCATCCGCGACTCACACCTGACCCACCCCACCCCACCCTGGACAGCGCTACAAGACCTCACCGTCAACCAGATCCGGCTCGTCCTGCAGCTATGGCCACTACTCCACCCCTGGCGCACCAGCCCCGCATGGATGCGCCTAGCCGCACGCACCGCCCACCCCGAAAGGAGCCACACGTGACCACCCCACTCACAGACCACGACACGACACCCACCCACACCTGGCTGGCCACCACCCCCTGGCTCCCCCAACTCGACGGACCAGCAGCCACCGCCGAAGCCCTCCTCCTACTCGTCCACTACGGCATCGACTGGGACGGCTGGGTCGGCGACCACCGCACCACCTACTGGGAGCGCCTCCTGCCCGAACGGGTCGTGGCCGCCGCCTTGCGCTCCCGCGACCTGCGGACGTGGTGGACGCTGCTGTCGCGCGACCTGAACACCGTCCCGCGCACCGCGGCACAACGCCGCGAGCTGGAACAGCTGCTGGCCCAGCCGGCGCGACCGGTCCTGACGGTGTTGCGCTCCCAGTCGGAGGCGTTGTTGTTGCGGACGAGGTTGGTGGCTGATGCGGTGCGTGAGCGGCGGGTCGTGAGGGTGGGTGTGGAGCGGTGAGTGTGAGTGTTCGGTGGGATCTTGACTTGGTGGCTGCGTCGTCGATTGTTCATGGCGGTCTGACGCAGGCGACCACGACGTTGTTTCGGCGTGAGTTGGTGCCGTTGGTGGATGGGTCGTTTGAGCTGATGCCGCTGGTCTCGGGCAATGCGTTGCGTTCTGCGTTGCGGCGCACTGCGGCCGAGCTGTTTTGTGATGCTCTCGAGGTGGAGGGTGCGTTGTCGCCGGCTGTGTCGTCGGTGTTGCTGAATGGTGGTGCGTTGACCAAGTCGAAGGCTGGGTTGTTGACCGGTGCGCGGCGGGCGTTGGTGCGGGAGTTGGTGGTGCCGGTGGGGTTGTTCGGGGCGGCGACGTCGGGGGTGATCGTCGATGGTTGTGTGCGGGCATCGAAGTTGGTGCCGGTGTGCAGTGAGTTGGCGCATCTGTGCGGGCGCAGTTCTGGCTGCAGTATCGATGAGCTGTTGCAGGTGGAGGACTATTCCCGCACTGCGGCGGTGGATGAGGACGATGTGCCTGGTGTGGCGGGGCCGATGCGGTACAGCGTGGAGGTGCTGTGTGCGGGCACTCAGTTGGCCGGGCAGGTCAGTGTTGACCACGCCTCTGCTGTGCAGCATGCGCTGATGTGTGAGGTGCTGCAGGTGTGGACCAGCCGTGGCACCATCGGCGGCCGTGTCGGTTCGGGGCACGGGCAGATCAGCGGCGTCGTGGAGTCACATCTGTTGCGCGGGACACCGGTGGAGGTTGACTGGCGCGCAGAGCTGGCCGAGCACCGCGATGAGGTCATCGCCGCCTTGGAGGCCCTGTCATGACGGCTGTCGACGCTGCTGGTGATCGGATGGTGCCGCTGTTGGTGACCGCGCGCATGGCCACCGGCGTGGTCACGGCGCATCCGTGGGGTATTGCCCTGGATGGCATCCTGGCCGCGCAGTTGTGGGCCCAGATCGTCGATACGACTCCTGCCGACCAGGTCGCGTGGCCGTCGACCACTCCCGTTCCGCCTGACCTGGACCTGCCTGTGGCTCGTTGTACCGTCGCTGGCGCAGACCTGTGGCACTGGGCCTCCACTTGCTCTCATGCCAGCCTGGTCGAAACCCAAGTCGGTTACCGCTACCAGCCTGCTCCCGGTGCCCTGATGGAGAGCTACACCGCCGCGATGCCGGCCAGCATCAATCCCGGCACCCGATGGTCACGCCGCGAAGTGCCCCACCTTGCCCGGGTCACTCAGGAACTTACGTGGCGAGCCGTCGGTGATCCCACCCGCATCCGGTCCCTCCTGGAACCTGTCACGGCGATCGGTAAGGGCCGCCACCACGGCGAGGGCCGTGTCCTGTCGTGGACCGTCACCGAGCACCCTGACGCGGACCCATGGGCCTACAGCCACCTCCACATCACCGGCCACCTCGGCCGCCCTACTCCACCCGCCTGTCTTCCAGACGATCTGGTCGCCAACCATCCCCCGATGCTCGCCGGCCTACGCCCACCTGCCATGCACCCCTCCCGCCAACATCACCTCTGCACCCCCACACCATGACCAGCCCGGACCCTCGCGCTCTCGACGTTGCCTGGCTACGCGCCCAGCAGCCGGCACGTCACGACACTGGGCTATTGGTGGACCGCATCCGTGAGCACCTCGAGCTCCACGACGGGTACGTCTCACTGTCGGGCGGGAAGGACTCGCTCGTGGTGCTCGACCTCGCATTACGCGCTGACCGCAACGTGCCCGTGTGCTTCTTCGACAGCGGCTTGGAGTTCCCCGAGACCATCACCTACCTCGACACCCTCGAGACCCACTACGGCATCCACATCGACACCTACCCCGCCCAACCATCCCTGCTCGAGGTCCTGATCGACTCCGGCGCCTGGGACCTGGCCCGCCCCAGCGCCGCCGCGCCCGCACTCGACCAGATCCTCATCCACCGCCCCGCCGCCTGCGCCGCCAGCGACCACGGCGATGGCGTCCTGTGGGGACTACGCGCCGACGAGTCCCGCGCACGCCAGATCCTGTTCTCCAGCAACCTGCCAAGCACCTGCCCCTGCTGCACCACTGACCGGGAGCGTCGTTACCGCCACGGCGGCACCACCTCATCGAAGTCAGGAGTGCGCTACTCCCCCATCTGGGACTGGACCAGCCACGACGTGTGGAACCACATCACCCGCCACCAACTCCCCGTCAACCCCGCCTACGCCAAACTCCGCGCACTGGGAGCGCCGCCGGCCGCGCAACGCATCTCGCACCTGGTCGACGGCGACCTCCTCGACAAGGGCCGACTGGCATGGATCCGCGCAGGCTGGCCAGAGCTGTGGCAACCGTTGGTGCGATGTCTTCCGCGGCTGACAAGTCTGGTGTGATCCGGGGGTTTTGATGACCTTCCTTGTCGGTCGGGTCCGGATAGCGCGTGGCCGGGCAGCACCCCAGGGAAACCTATGCTGTTTGTCATGGATGGGGTTGGGCGGTGGCAGCTGTCACTAGGCGATGTCATGGAGGCGGCCGGCGTCGTTCTGAGCGATGCGTTGGTCATCCGCCACACCTTCACGCCCACGGGGTTGGGCTCGCGGGCCGAGATGACACCCGAGTCCCTGCTCGCCTACACCAGGTCACAGAACCGCGCCCCAGGACGAATTCCCGCCC
>NZ_JBHWOO010000134.1:0-2644 GCF_043424415.1 Luteococcus sp.
GTCCCGCCGATCATGTTGCTGGCTCGGTTGCGGGTGCGGGAGATGGCTCGGCTGTTGCGGGAGTCGGACATGACGGTAGGCGAGATCGGGGTCCGGGTGGGGTGGCGGAATCGTGGTCATGCGGCGGAGCAGTTCGCCAAGATCATGGGCGTCACCCCAACCGCATACCGCAACCAGTATCACCAGCGGACCCGGCAGACGGCAGACGATCTGACGGGTTGCTTGTGGTGCGGGCAGCCGCTGCCCGCCCCGGACGATGTCCGGGATACGCGCAGATTAGACGGTGATCTGCGCATTCATGCCTGATCTGCTCGACACAAGCCCCTTACCTGGAGTAGTCGTGGAGGCCACTGCCAGGGTGTTCCATCTGGGGCACGGTGCGCACCTGCAGAGTGAGCCGTCAGTGGGACCCCGGTATCGGGGGCCGCGGCGAGGCAGTGCGGATCGTGCACCATCCGGTTGGGTTGCACGGCTGGGGAAATTTTCCCCCGCCGTGAACCACCCCACCCGCCACCGCCCTGCCCGACTCCGGTCGAAGAGTCGGTGCCGGACATTTTCCGGAACCGTAACCACTCCAACTGTCCCCGTGGGTTCTGGGGTGGGGTGTCCACCTGTGGGGCATGAGGCATGCACGCACCACACCGAACGGGCGGCGGTTGATCGCCGAACCCGTGCCCCGGGGCGAGCCAGACATGGACCGGCTGGTCGCGCTAGTGCTGCACCTCGCCGACCGCCTCCACCACCAGACCGCACCTGTAGCCGACTCGACGACGAGGACCACCAACCATGACGACGACCGCCGACACGAAGATCCTGACCGTCCCGGGTGAGGGGCGGGTGACGGCGGTGACCTACCAGCGGGTCTCCACCAAGGAACAAGCCACCACCAGCGGCCGCGACGAAGGATTCTCCATCCCGGCCCAGCGTGAGGCGAACCGCCGCAAAGCCGAAACCCTCGGCGCCCAGATGGTCGCGGAGTTCGTCGACGCCGGCGAGTCAGCCAGGTCGGCGAAACGGCCGGGGTTGCAGCAGCTACTGGATTACATTGCGACCCATCAGGTCACGTATTGCATCGTGCACAAGGTCGATCGGCTGGCCCGTAACCGGCTCGATGACGTCGACATCCACCGCCAGCTCATCGACGCCGGCGTCCAGTTGGTCTCCGCGACCGAGAACATCGACGAGACCCCGTCGGGGATGCTGCTGCACGGGATCATGTCCTCGATTGCGGAGTTCTACTCCCGCAACCTCGCCGCCGAAGTGACCAAGGGCATGACCCAGAAAGTCGCCGCAGGCGGCACTCCAAGCCGGGCACCGATCGGCTACCGCAACATCCGCAAGCGCGACGCGCAGGGTCGGGAGTACCGGACCGTTGAGATCGACCCCGACCGTGCGCCTCTCATCCGGTGGGTCTTCGAGACCTACGCGGCCGGTGAGCACACCGTCCCTGACCTGTTGGCCGAAGCCACCGCACGAGGATTGACCACGGTGCCGACGCCGAAGCGTCCGTCGGGGCCGGTGGGGCGGTCCACGTTCTTCAAGCTGCTGCGTAATCCGTACTACATCGGACAGGTCCGCTACCAAGGGGCTCTTCACCCCGGCGCCCACGAACCGATCATCGGTGTAGAGACGTGGCAGCAGGTTCAGACTCTTCTGGACACCAGCGCCACCGCCGGCGAACGCCGCCGCAAGCACGACCACTACCTGAAAGGCACCCTGTACTGCGGCACTTGCAAGGCGCGGTTGCAGCTCGACTATGCCCGCAACAAGCAAGGTATTCGCTACGCCTACTACATCTGCAGCGGCCGAGCCACGAAGCGCACCGCCTGTACGCGTAGGGCGGTGCCCGTTGGCGTCGCTGAGCAACTCGTTGCCGACTGCTACCAACAGATCACCATCACCGAACGCAGGTACCAGCAACTCGCAGGGCGGGTCGAAGCCGAGTTCGATCAACGCCTTGCCGAACGCTCCCAGGCCATCGACGACCTCACCGCTACCAAGACCCGGCTAGAGAGCGAGGCGGACAAGCTCCTCGAGGCCCACTTCGCCGATGCCATCGACCTCGACACCCTCAAACGCCACCAAGACCGCATCCGGGTTGCCCTGAACGACGTCACCCGGCGGCTGGAAGCGGAACGGCGTGATCACGAAGGCCCCCGGAAGCACCTCGCCACCGCACTACGACTCCTCGCCGACTGCGCCACCATGTATGAGCGCACCGACGACTTGGGCAAACGGCTCGCCAATCAGGCCTTCTACCAGCGCATCTTCATCACCGAAGACGAAAAAGCGGCGATCCAGCTCAACGAGCCGTTCGCCGCCCTCGCACCCACATCAACCGATGTCAGGTGTTCTAATACATCCAATCTGGTGGGCGATACTGGGATCGAACCAGTGACCTCTTCCGTGTCAGGGAAGCGCGCTACCGCTGCGCCAATCGCCCATGCACCCAAAGGTGCGAGAGGAAATGGAGCGGACGACGGGACTCGAACCCGCGACCCTCACCTTGGCAAGGTGATGCTCTACCAACTGAGCCACGTCCGCACATCGGCCAGGCCGACGAAGGAACACCCTAGTGCTCGGGCGGTTCACTGCGCAAACGAACGGGGCCCCTCGTGGCCGACGTCACCGGCGGGCGCCACCG
>NZ_JBHWOO010000135.1:0-2630 GCF_043424415.1 Luteococcus sp.
AAAGTGGCATCGGCGCCCGACTCCTCCAGACGCGTCTGGTAGAAGCCGGGGGCCAGCAGCATGCTGGCGATGCCCACCCGCTCGCCGCACCCACGAGCAGCTTCCAGCAGGGGCGGCAGCTGCCGCGGGGTGGCCAGCTCTACGCGCACCCCGCTCTCCCAGCGGGCGGCCAGGCGGCGGGCCGTGGCGCGGGCCTGCTCGCGGCTGGTGGCGTGGCTGGAGCCGGCCCAGCCGATGATCGTGGTGGGCCAGGGCCCGCCGGCCTCGAGGACCCGCTCGACAATGGCCTGCTCAACCAACGGCTGGCCCAGCGCGGATCCCAGGTGCGGTGTGATCGTGACGCGCTCGGCGTGGGCCGCTGCTTCGGGGACGTCGACGCTCACGTGGTGCCCCAGGCCCAGGAAGGCCGGGAGCAGGAGGTCGTCGTCGCGCACCAGGTCGGCAACGTGCGGTTCGCACACGTCCACCCAGCCCAGCCGCACCGGCTCGCCCAGCCGATGCTCCAGGGCAGAACGGATGTCCTCAACACAGTCACGCCCCGCCTGGCTCCGGGTGCCGTGGGCGGCCAACAGGATGCTCATCGGCTGCCCACCAGTGACGGCTCCTGGTCGCTGTCCGCGACGGGAGCGATGACCTCGGCCCCGGCCTGGCGACGGTCGGCCAGGTGACGGCGCACGCCGATGGTGATGGCACCGGCCCAGGCCACCAACAGGGCGACGACGATCGGGCCCTGGGCCGCCGAGGGGATGTCGAAGCCCTTGAAGAAGGCGCGCAGGTTGCTCAGCACGATGCCGCCACCCACCAGGCCGCCCATGATCTGAGGGGGGATCCGGCTCACCAGCCAGGCGGCCACCGGCGCGGCGACCAGGCCGCCGGCCAGCAGGGCCAGGACGAAGTCGAAGCGCACTCCGATGGTGCCCAGCCCGAACAGGAAGCCGAGTGAGGCGGCCAGCGATACGAGGAATTCCGAGGTGTCCACCGAGCCGATCACGGTGCGCGGGTTGGTGCGGCCCGCGCTGACCAGGGCGGTGGTGGAGATGGGTCCCCAACCACCGCCGCCGGTGGCGTCGACGAAACCGCCCAGCAGTCCGAGCGGGGCCAGGAAGCGCTTGCCGTGCGGCGAGACGCGGGCCTCGGAGACGGCAGTGCGACGCAGGGTGAAACGGGCCAGGATGAACAGGCCCAGGCCCACCAAGATCGCCGCCATCACCGAGGTGGCCGCCTCGGTGGACAACCGGGACAGCACGGTGGCGCCCAGGAAGGCACCCGCCGCCCCGGGCAGGCCCAGGCGCAGCACCAGCGCCCAGTCCACATTGCGCATCTTCCAGTGCGAGGCGCCGGAGGCGACATTGGTGCCGAGCTCGGCCAGGTGCACCGAGGCGCTGGCGACGGCCGGCGAGAGGCCGCCGGCCAGCAGCACCGAGGTGGAGGTGATGCCGTAGCCCATGCCAAGCGAGCCGTCGATCAGTTGGGCGACCAGACCGGCCAGGGCCAGCAGGAGGAGGTGTCTCATCGGGGGTGTTCCTGTCTCACGGGCCCTGGCGGGCGGGTCGGATCAGATGGTCCAGTGGAAGGCGGTCTGGGAGTGGATGATCCCGGGGGCTTCGGGGTCGTCGACCATGCCGGCGGCCAGGCTGAGCCCGGCCTGGGCGTCGACGAGCAGGAAGGCGCCCATGGCACGCGAGTCCGAGTAGGGCTCGGCCATCACCGGGGAGGCCAGCTTCAGCCGCACCCGGCCGATGTCGTTGAGCTCCAGGTGCTCGACGGGCTCCGGCGTCATCGTGTCCAGGTTGAGCCGGCCCTCGAGGTCGCGCACGATGGCCTGCACGGTGCGGGTGGTCTGCTTGAGCAGCACCCGCTGTCCGATCCGCAGGGGCGTGTCGGCCAGCCAGCTGACCATCGCGTTGAGCTCGGTGACCGGCTGTGGGGCGCCGTCCGCGGCCGCGATCAGGTCGCCGCGGGTGATGTCGATCTCGTCGGCCAGGCGCAGCGTCACCGACTGCCCTGCGAAGGCCTGCTGCAGCTGGCCGTCGGACAGCGCACTGGGGGCCTGGTCGATGCCGACGACGGTGGTGGTGCGGCCGCGGGGCAGCACGACGACCTGGTCGCCGACGTGCACGGTGCCCTGGTTCACCACACCGGCATAGCCGCGGTACTCGACGTGCTCGGCGCTCAGCGCCGCCTGCTGGGGGCGCAGCACGTTCTGCACCGCGAAGCGCAGCGGGAGCTGGTCGACGGCCGGGCCGCGGGCCTCGTCCTGCGGGTCGATGGAGACCAGCAGCTCCATCAGCGTCGGGCCCTCGTACCAGGGGGTGTTGGTGGAGCGGTCCACCACGTTGTCGCCGAGCAGGGCGCTGACGGGGATCGTCGAGATCGACTCGACGCCCAGCTCCTCGGCGATGGTGCGGATGTCGGCGTCGACGGCCTGGTAGCGCTCGGCAGAGAAGTCCACCAGGTCGAGCTTGTTGACCGCGACGACCACGTGCGGCACGCGCAGCAGCGCGGCGACGGCCAGGTGGCGTCGGGTCTGCTCCAGCACGCCGCGGCGCACGTCGACCAGCAGCACCAGCACGTCGGCGGTGGACGCCCCGGTGACGGTGTTGCGGGTGTACTGCACGTGCCCGGGGCAG
>NZ_JBHWOO010000136.1:0-31375 GCF_043424415.1 Luteococcus sp.
TTGTGGCGAACCCACTGGGTTCGCCGGCCCCCGTCCAGCATGCGCGATGTGCCAGGACTCGTCAGCTGCCCCTCAGGCCTGCTCCGCCTCGCGCGACATCTCGGCGGAGCGGTCACGGCAGGCGTGCATCGCCCGGGAGAAGGCGGAGCGCACGCCGTCCTGGTCCAGCACCCGAAGTGCCTGCGCCGTGGTGCCGCCCGGCGAGGTGACGCCCTCGCGCAGACTGGCCGGGTGGGCGCCCGGTTCCCGCAGCATGGCACCGGCACCGTCGATGGTGTGCGCCACCAGGTCCGTCGCGGTCGGCCGGGACAACCCCATCTGCACCGCTGCCTCCACCATCGCGTCGGCCACGTGGAAGAGGTAGGCCGGGCCCGATCCGGAGATCGACGTGACCACGTCCTGCTGGTCCTCCGGCACCACCACCACGTGACCGCAGGCCTGCATCACTTCGCGCACCCGCTCCAGGTCTTCCTCGCTGGTGGACTGCGAGGGGCTCAGGGCGCTGACCCCGCGCCCCACCAGCGACGGGGTGTTGGGCATCACGCGCACCAGTGGCTGGCCCTCGCGCAGCTGGCGCTCCATCACGGCCAGGGGCATTCCCGCCGCCAGGCTCACCACCACCGCCTGCTCCCTCAGGTGCCCGGCTGCCTGGCCGAGCACCTCACAGACGCCGCGCGGCTTGACGGCCACCACCAGGACGTCGGCACTCGCGGCGGCCTCCTCGAGAGTGGCAGCACGCACACCCTCGTAGCGCTCCTCGAGCTCCCGGTCCCGCTCGGTACGACGGTTCACGACCAGCAACTCGTGCTTGCCCCAGCGGGCCAGCCCGGACAGGACCGCCTCGCCCATCGTTCCCACGCCCACCAGTGCGATGACCACGGCTCAGCCCTTCAGGTTCTTGGCAACCAGCTCGGCCACCTGCACCGCGTTGAGGGCGGCACCCTTGCGCAGGTTGTCATTGCTGAGGAAGAGCACCAGGCCCTTGCCCTCGGGGGCGGACTGGTCACGGCGGATGCGCCCGACGAAGGACGGGTCCTTGCCGGCCGCGTCCTGCGGGGTGGGGACGTCCATCAGCTCCACACTGGGAGCGCCCGCGAGGATCTCGGCGGCCTGCTCGGGAGCGATGTCGCGCTCGAACTCGGCGTGGACCACCAGGGAGTGGCCGCTGAGCACCGGCACCCGCACGCAGGTTCCGGCCACCAGCAGCTCGGGCAGGTGCAGGATCTTGCGCGACTCATTGCGCAGCTTCTGCTCCTCGTCGGTCTCGCCGCTGCCGTCGTCGACCAGACCACCGGCAATCGGCAGCACGTTGTAGGCGATGGGTTTCACATAGGGGGCCGGGTCACCGAAGTCGATCACTTGCCCGTCCAGGCGCAGCTCGTCGAGCTTCCCGGACTCCACCCCGACGCGGAACTGGCGTTCGGCATTGAGCACCGCGTCCCCGCCGGAACCCGAGATGGCCTGGTAGGTGGCCACCACCAGGCGCTTCAGGCCGGCCGCGTCGTGCAGCGGCTTGACGACGGGCATGGCCGCCATGGTGGTGCAGTTGGGGTTGGCGATGATGCCCTTGGGCGGGTTCTTGGCGTCGTCCGGGTTCACCTCGCTGACCACCAGCGGCACCTCGGGGTCCAGCCGCCAGGCCGAGGAGTTGTCGACGACGATGGCGCCGGCGGCGGCCACCTTGGGGGCCACGACCTTCGACGTCGACCCGCCATTGCTGAACAGGGCGATGTCGAGACCGGAGAAGTCGGCGGTCTCGGTGTCCTCGACGGTGATCTCCTGGCCCTTGAAGGTGATCGTCTTCCCAGCAGAGCGTGCGGAGGCGAACAACCGCAGCTCGTCGACGGGGAAGTCACGTTCCTCCAGCAGCGTCATCATCACGCCGCCGACCTGACCAGTTGCTCCAAAGATTCCTACGCGCATGGGACCCAGACTAGGTGCCCGGCAGGCTTCGTCCGGCCCGGTCCACGTGGCGTCGGGCCTGCTGGTTGCCCTCAGAGCCAGGAGACCCGCCCGGCCAGCGCGGCGTAGCCGACGAAACTGGCGACGTCGAGCAGGAAGTGGGCCACCACCAACGGCCACAGGCGCCCGGTGCGCCGGAAGAAGCACCCCAGGAGCAGCCCCATCACGAGGTTGCCGACGAAGCCGCCGAAGCCCTGGTAGAGGTGGTAGCTGCCGCGCACCACCGCAGAGCTGACCAGGACGAGCCGGGGCGACACTCGCGCCTGCGCACCACGGACGAACAGGTAGCCGACCATCACGACCTCCTCGAGCACCGCATTGCCCGCGGCCGAGGCCACCAGCAGCGGAACCACCCACCAGTGCTCTCCCAGCCCCGCGGCCTGGACCGTCGTGTTCAGCCCGAGCGCCCGGGAACCCAGGTAGAGCGCGAGCCCGGGGACCCCGATGCCGACGAAGATGCCCAGGCCCCACAGCAGGTCGCTCCGCACCCGGCGCAGGTCGAGCCCGGTGGCGGCCAGCACCCCGCCGCGCGGAGGCCAGGCGGTGGCCAGCAGGAGCAGTGCCAGCAGTGCCGGGACGGGCAGCAGCAGCACGTCGACCAGCTGGTACAGGGCACTGAGCCAGGGCCGGTCCGGCGTGGCGGCCTGGTTCAACGAGGAGGTCTGCTGGTCCAGCGGCACGGCACGGGTGGTGCGCTCGATGATGCTCAGCACCGAGTAGATGGCCGAGCGGCCCAGGCTCACTCCCAGCAGCAGGGCCACCTCCAGCAGCATCACCCGGCGCAGGCGGGACCGGCCGGGCGGGGACGCGCTCATCGCCTGGTGACCAGCGCCCGCAGCAGGGGCATGACATTGGCCGGGCGCTCGGTGACCCGTCGCAGCAGGTAGGCGTACCAGTCGCTGCCCACGGGCAGGTGGACGCGCACCTGGTGGCCGGTGTCGACCAGGCGGCGGTGCTCCCAGGGCCGCACCCCGTGGTACATCTGGAATTCATAGCTGTCCCCGGCTCGCTGGTGCTGGCCTGCGATCTGGATGGTGGCCTCCACGAGCTGCGGATCATGGGTCGCGACCATCGGATGCCCACGCCCGGCCATCAGCACCTCCAGGCAGGCGATGAAGCTCTGGTCCACGTCCTGGCCGGTGATGTGGCCCGTCGCCCACGGCTGCGAGTAGCCGCCCTTGCACAGCCGCACCCGCGCCGGCATCGATGCCAGCCAGCGGCTGTCCACCAGGCTTCGCCGCTGACGACTCTGCACCGTCACCCCCAGCTGGGGGAAGTCCTGGTGGCACAGCGAGAACAGGGCGTAGGTCTCGTCGGTGGTCGACGGCTCCTCCAGGTCGAGGCTGACCAGGCTGCCGGCATTGCGGGCCGCCAGGCAGATCTCGCCCAGGGCCGCCTGCGCCAGACGGGCATCGGACAGCCCCAGCCCGATCGTGCTCGGCTTGACCGTCACCTCCGCCACGGACGCCAGGCCCGCCCGCGAGACCTCCTGGACCAGCTCGCGGTGCGCCCCCACCGCCGCCCGGACGTCGTCGACTCCCCGTGCCGGAGCAAGCAGGGGCTCCAGGGTGGATCGCAGGCCCTTGGTGTGGTTCTGCCGCACCGTCTCCACCGCCTCGCCGGTGTTCTCTGCCGCGATGAAACGGCGGGCCACCTCACGCGCGGCCGGACTCGCCGTCACCGCCCGCTGCGCACGATCCGAGCTTCCGAGCCGCGCCACGAACTCGCTGGCGCGTCCGAAGGGGCTGCTGACCTGGTCGTGCCCGCTCACCGTGCGGCCCCCTCGCGCGTCGCCCCGAAGGTGTCTGCGTCCACCTCGTCCGGCTGGTCCTGGCCGAGGTGGTGTCGCAACTTGGCCAGGCAGTCGGCCAGCCACTGGGCGCGCACCTCGCGCGAACCGGCCTTGCGGGTGTTGACCTCGAGCACCACGTGGCCGTCGAAGGCCCTCTCGGCGAGGCGGTCCAGCAGCTCGAAGGCACGCTGGTCGCCCTCGCCCGGGAAGAGGTGCTCGTCCTTGGGCGAACCCTTGCCGTCGGTGATGTGCACGTGACGAAGCCTGGGCCCCCACTCCTCCACATAGTCCAAGGACTGCTTTCGGGAGGTGGAGGCGTGCGAAAGGTCGAGGGTCAGGTGCTCGTAGCCCATCTCGGTGGGGTCCCAGCTGGGCACATAGGCCTGGAAGTGGGTGCCGGGTGTGCGCCACGGGTACATGTTCTCCACGGCGACGATGACGCCGGTGCGGGAGTTCAGCTCGCGGATCCCGTCGACGAAGGTGCGGGCATAGCGCCCCTGCCAGCGAAAGGGCGGATGCACGACGACCACCTCGGCCCCCAGGCGCTGGGCCGCCTCGGCGGAACGCTCCAGCTTCTCCCACGGGTCGGTGCCCCAGGTGGCCTGGGTGACCAGCAGGGTCGGGGCGTGGATCGACAGCACCGCCACCTGGTGCCGGTCCTGCAGTTCGGCGACCTTGTCGATGTCTGCCGCCAGTGGGTCGATGCCCACCATCACCTCGACGCCGTCCCAGCCCAGCTCGGCGGACAGCTCGAAGGCGGCGGCCGTCGACTCCGGATAGACGCAACTGGAGGACAGTCCCACGCGGGCCGGGCTGCGGGGGCGTCGCACGGGGGCGACGGCATCAGCGCTGCCGTCGCCGCGCAGGGGCTGGGTGCTCTCGCCTGTGGGGACCATTCCTCCAAACTAGTGCCTGCCGGGAGCCGCCCCGGTAGGGTGCCGGTCGTGAATCCCGTCGACGTCGAGATCAGGCAGCCCTTCCCCCGCACCTGGGTGGAGTTCGTGGACCCCGCCGACGACGACCAGCTGCTGCGCTGCGACCTGACCTGGCTCACCTCCCGCTGGAGCTGCATCTTCGGCGAGGGCTGCCGCGGCATCGACGCGAACCGGCCCGAGGACGGCTGCTGCGTCCTGGGAGCGCACTTCAGCGAAGCGGCCGACGAGCAGCGCGTCGCCGGACACGTCGCACGCCTGACCCCCCAGACCTGGCAGCAGTACGAGCAGGGCCAGCACGGCTGGGCGGTGGACGAGGAGGCCGACCCCGAGGCCGATGCGGACCAGGAGCAGACCCGCAAGACCCGCGTCGTGGACGGCGTGTGCATCTTCCAGAACCGGCCGGGTTTTCCCGGCGGAGCCGGATGCGCCCTGCACGGCCTCGCCCTGCGCGAGGGGATCAGCCCGGTGCAGACCAAGCCGGACGTCTGCTGGCAACTGCCGATCCGGCGCACCTACCGACACATGGAGAGGGCCGACGGCACGCCCTGGCTGGAGATCACCATCGGCGAGTACACCCGGGAGGGCTGGGGCTCGGGCGGCGCAGACCTGGACTGGTACTGCACGTCGAACCCGGTGGCCCACGTCGGGGCCAGCCCGGTCTACGAGTCGAGCCGCGACGAACTGGTCGAGCTCATGGGCCAGCCGGCCTATGACGAACTGGTGCGCCTGGCCGAGGAGCACCTGGCCGGGCTGGCACACCATCCGGCCACCACTGCGGCAACAGAGGGCGCCGTGGGGAATTCGACCGCCTAGTCAGACAGCTTTCACCACCCCCGTTTTCGCTTATCGACAGGTCACCGGCAAGAATGTGGCCATGCATGTCGACCATCTCGTGTTCGCAGCCGGTCCCGACGGCCTCAAGGCAGAGGCGGAGCGTCTGGGCAACCTTCTTGGTGCCGAGTTCAAGGACGGTGGCTTCCACCCCCGCTTCGGCACCCGCAACCACATCCTCCCGCTCGCCGACGATCGTTACCTGGAACTGGTCGAGGTGCTGGAGCATCCGGCCGCTGACAAGGCCCTGTTCGGGCAGGCCGTGCGCGCCCGTACCGAACTGGGTGGTGGCTGGCTCGGCTGGGTGGTGTCGGTTGACGACATCACCCCCTACGAGGAGCGTGAGGGCCGCGCGGCCGTCGACGGCTCCCGCCACTTCCCCGACGGCCGCCTGCTGGAGTGGAAGCAGGTGGGCATCAAGGGCCTGATGGCCGACCCGCAGCTGCCCTACTTCCTGCAGTGGACCTCGCCGGAGGACGTCCGTCCCAGCGCCCTCAAGGGCGACGTGGACGTCGTCGGCTTCGACATCGCCGGCTCCCGCCCGCGCGTCGAGGACTGGATGGGCGTCGAGCTCGGTGATGAATTCGACGGCGTGAAGCTGAACTTCACCGCCCCCAACGGCATGCCTGGCCTCGACGCGGTCACCTTCCAGACCGCCTCGGGCGAGATCGTGCGCATCTGAGGCCCTGCGCTCCCTGATCGACCTGCAGCCACGGCGGCGCGTCCCCTTCGGGGCGCGCCGTTGCTGCATTCCAGGGCACCCGCCCGGGGGTGCGTGGGCGTCGGGCACGAGAACTGTCAGAGCCGTCGCCTAGGGTCGTCGACGTGGCGAAGCAGAAGCAGGACGCGTACCAGTGCACCGAGTGCGGGTGGACCTCGGCCCGGTGGGTCGGCAAGTGTGGCGAGTGCCAGGCCTGGGGTTCAGTGGCCGAGCGAGGCGCGCCGAAGCTGGCCGAGGTGGCCAGCAGCACGCCGGTGTCCAAGGCGATGCCGATCGGCAGGGTGCCGACCAACACCACCCAGCGCACGCTCACCGGCATCGGTGAGCTCGACAGGGTGCTCGGCGGTGGCCTGGTGCCCGGGGTCGTGGTGCTGCTGGCCGGTGAGCCGGGCGTGGGCAAGTCGACCCTGCTGCTGGAGGTGGCGGCCAAGTGGGCCTCCGGGGGCGGGCGGACGCTCTATGTCACCGGTGAGGAGTCCGCGGCCCAGGTGCGGCTGCGGGCAGGCCGCACCAATGCGCTGGCCGACGAGCTCTACCTGGCCGCGGAGACCGACCTGGGCACCGTACTGGGGCACATCGAGGAAGTGGAGCCCGACCTGGTGGTGCTCGACTCGGTGCAGACCGTCGGCACCGCCCAGGCCGACGGCTCCCCGGGCGGGGTGACCCAGGTGCGGGAGGTGACCGGGGCGCTGGTGCGCGTCGCCAAACGCCGCGGCATGGCGGTGGTGATCGTCGGCCACGTCACCAAGGACGGCACCATTGCCGGGCCCCGCACCATGGAGCACCTGGTGGACGTGGTGCTCAACTTCGAGGGCGACCGCCACTCCGGCTTCCGGATGGTGCGCGCGGTCAAGAACCGCTTCGGCCCCTCCGACGAGGTGGGCTGCTTCGAGATGAGCGAGAAGGGCATCGTCGAGGTGACCGACCCGTCGGGGCTGTTCACCACGCACCGGGACCAGCCCGTGCCCGGCACCTGCGTCACGGTGACCATGCAGGGACGACGGCCCCTGCTGGCCGAGGTGCAGGCCCTGGTCGCCCCCTCACCCAATGAGAAGAACCCGCGGCGCACCACCAATGGGGTGGAGGGCAGCCGGGTGGCGATGATCCTGGCGGTGCTGGAGACCAAGGCGCGCATCACCCTGGCCGCCAAGGATGTCTACGTCTCCACCGTGGGTGGTGCAAAGGTTGCCGACCCGTGCGCCGACCTGGCGATCGCGGTCGCGGTGGCCAGTGGCCAGCTGGGCGTCAACTTCCCCAAGCGGGTGCTGGCCGTCGGCGAGGTGGGCCTGGCAGGAGACCTGCGACGGGTCCCCGGGCTGGAACGTCGCCTGGCCGAGGCAGGAAGGCTTGGCTTCGAGCTGGCGATCGTGCCCGCGCGCAGCCGTGACACGACGCAGAAGGTGCCCAACCTGGGTGGGCTGAAGGTCGTCGAGGTGGAGTCGGTGGCCGAGGCGCTCGGCGTGCTTGGGCTGAAGCGAGCCCCGCGGGAGCGCGGCTGAGCGGGTGGGGCTCGCGGGCCCCGGACGGTGCCCCAGTGCTGGGGGCCCCGGGCTACGGGGCCACCAGCACAGGTGTCTGTCACCAACGGCCCGGGCCGGATGGAAGCCTCAGTTCTGGCTGATCCGCTCCGTGTGCACCAGCTCCGGTGCCACTCCGGCAGCGGCCGTCGCCTCCTCCAGCGCAGTGACCATGCCGGGAGGGCCACAGACGTAGATGTCGGGCACGAGCTCGGGATCGGAGCCGGCCTCCGCGAGCCCTGCCTCCAGGACGTCCACGGCCGAGCCCGCGACGCACTCGAAGCGTTCGTCAGGGGCCTCCAGTCCGCCCTCGGGATGCCAGATCGCCAGGGTGACCCTCAGTTCGGGCATCTGGTCGAGCAGCTCGCCGATCTCCGCCACGCCGAAGACGTCGTCGACGGTGTTGACGCCCAGTACCAGGCGGGTCTCCTGCGGGTCGCCCCACTCCGCCATCCGGCGCAGCATGCTCAGCAGGGGGGCCAGGCCGCAGCCGCCACCCACGAACCAGCGGGGCCGCATCCCGTTCTCCTCCAGGGCAAAGGTGCCCTGGGGACCGACCACGGTGAGCCTCTGGCCCACCTCGGCGCGCTCGTCGAGGAAGGTGGAGAAGGTGCCGTGCTCGCGGATGTGGATCAGGAATTCCAGCGTCCCGTCCCAGTTCTGCACGTTCGACATGGAGTAGGCACGCAGCACGCCCGAGTCCGGTTCGACCAGCTGCATGTACTGCCCGGCCTCGAACTCGGCGGCCGAACCATTCACCTCGTGCTCGTCGAGCTGCAACGTGAGTTTCACGATGTGCTGCCTGAGGTGCTCGATCGAGGCGATCGTGGCGGTGCGCTCCAGCGGCGCCTGGTCGATCAGTTTGGCCGAGTCGAAGGGCAGGTTGACGTCCAGGTCGCTGGTGGGCTCGACGCAGCACAACAGGGCGGAAGCCTCGGGCGCGTTGGCACCCAGGGCGTCGGCCTCGAAGGGCCGCATCGTGTAGTCGCCGGCACTCACCTGCGCGATGCAGGTGCCGCAGGTTCCCTTGCCACACAGCGAGGGCAGGATGATGTCGGCATCCTTGGCCGCCTCCACCACGGACTGGCCCTGCAGGGCCTGGACCGTGCGCACGTCACCGTCGGTGGTGACCATCCTCACCTGGCAGCTCATGCCCCCGCCATGGCCAGGGCGAGGTCCTCGGTGGGATCTCCCAGCGGCTTGAGGTCGAACTTGTCGACCAGGATGTCGACGACGGCCGGTGTGAGGAAGACCGGCAGGGTCGGTCCGAGGCGGATGTGCTTGATGTCGAGGCTCAGCAGCGTGAGCAGCACGGCGGCGGCCTTCTGCTCGAACCAGCTGACGAACAGGCTCAACGGCAGGTCGTTGACGCCGCAGTCGAAAGCCTCCGACAGCGCCAGGGCGATCTTGACCGCGGTGAAGGAGTCATTGCACTGGCCGATGTCGAGCAGCCGGGGCAGGCCCGCGACGGTGCCGTAGTCATGGCCGTTGACCCGGTACTTGTTGCAGCCCATGGTGAGCAGCACGGTGTCCTCGCCCGACTTCTCGGCGATCTCGGTGTAGTAGTTGCGACCGGGCTTGGCGCCGTCGCAGCCACCGATCACCAGGAAGCGGCTGATCTGGCCGGTCTTGACGGCCTCGACGATCGCGTCGGCGTGGTCGAGGACCGAGCCGTGCCCGAAGCCGACGGTGACGGTGCGCTGGGGATCGGTGACATTGAAGCCGGGCAGCGCCTGGGCGGCCTTGACCACCAGCGCGAGGTCCTCGTGCTCCAGGTGGCGCACGCCGGGCCACCCGACCGGGCCCATGGTGAAGATGCGGGAGCGGTAGGTGGGCTGGGGCTCGATGAGGCAGTTGGAGGTCATCACGATGGGGCCGGGGAAGGCCGCGAACTCCTCGTGCTGGTTCTGCCAGGCCGAGCCGTAGTTGCCGACCAGGTGGGGGTACTTCTTCAGGCCCGGGTAGCCGTGGGCCGGCAGCATCTCGCCGTGGGTCCACACGTTGATGCCGGTGTCCTTGGTGGCTTCGAGGATGGCGACCAGGTCGCCCAGGTCGTGGCCCGAGACCAGGATGGCCTTGCCCTCGACGGCGGTGACGGGGACCTCGGTGGGCACCGGGGTGCCGAAGACGCCGGTGTTGGCAGCATCCAGCATCTCCATCACCTTCAGGTTCAGGGTGCCGAGTTCCAGCGCGTGGCCGAGCAGGGTGTCGAGGTCGGTGGCTGGATCGCCGAGGAAGGCCAGCGCCTTCTCGATGCCGGCATCGGTCTCGTCGGTGCGGTGCCCGAGCACGTGGGCGTGGTGGGCATAGGCGCACAGACCCTTGAGGCCGTACAGGTTGAGGTTGCGCACCCCGACGACGTCGGCGCCCAGGACGTCGATGTTGGCGTCGACGCGAACCAGCGGGGCCTGCTTCAGCAGGGCGGCGAATCCCTTGCCGGGCACGAACTCGGCGGCGCCCGAGGGCAGCTGCAGCTCCTCACCACGCTCGGCGCACAGGTCGAGGTAACGCTGCTTGAGTTCCTGCTGGTAGGCGTGGGCCTGGTCGATCATGCGCTGGAAGCTGGTGGCATTGAAGTTCACGTTGGTGAGGGTGGTGAAGACCCAGTAGGAGGCCCGGTGGGCGGGGGCGGGGTCCGACTCGCCCTTCTCGCGCAGCAGGGCTGCGTACTGGCCGATGCCGTAGCAGACGGTGATCAGGATGTCCTGGAGGGTGGCAGTGCGGTCGTCCTTGCCGCAATTGCCCTTGAGGGAGTGGCAGCCCAGCAGCAGGTTGTCGCTCCGGTCGGTCTGTTCGCACTGGTAGCAGAACATTGGCCTCACACTCACTTCGTTGATACGGAGAATCTCTTGCTTAATAACTACCCTTCGTCGTGGCCCATGGCAAGCAAGGCGACCCTTGCCTCGTGACACCCTGCGCGGGACGAGCTACGCCGCCGGTCGCACTACGATCGGGGCATGGCCGCACCTTCCCCCGCCGAGCACCAGGCACGACAGCGCCGTTTCCAGGCCCTCCTGGCCCCCGGCACCCCCCTGCGCGAGGGACTGGAGCGCATCCAGAAGGGTCGCACCGGCGCGCTGGTGGTACTGGGCAGCAACCGACGGGTGGAGAAGATCTCGACCGGGGGCTTCGCCCTGGACGTGCAGTTCACCCCCACCGCCCTGCGCGAGCTGGCCAAGATGGACGGCGGCATCATCGTCTCCAGTGACTTCGAGCGCATCCTCGCCGCGGGCGTCCACTTCGTCCCCGACGGCGACATCCCCACCGTCGAGACCGGAACCCGGCACCGCACGGCCGACCGGATCGCCCAGCAGACCGAACTACCGGTGGTGACCGTCTCGGCCTCGATGTCGACCATCACCCTCTTCCTGGACGGACAGCGCGACCCGATCGAGACCTCCGAGCGGATCCTCTCGCGTGCCAACCAGGCCCTGGCCACCCTCACCCGCTACCGGGAGCGGCTGCTGGAGACCACGCGCGTGCTCACCTCGCTGGAGGTGCACGACCAGGTCAGCGTCAAGGAGGTGGCCCTGGTGGCGCAGCGCATCGAGATGATCCGCCGCCTGGACCGGGAGTTGCGCGCCTATGTCGCGGCCCTGGGCGTCGACGGACGGCTGCTCGAGATGCAGCTCCACGAACTCACCCACGGTGTCGACGACCTCGCCACGCTCGTCGAGCTGGACTACGGGCCCGAAGACGAGGAGTCCACCAGCTTCCGGCTGGCTGCCCTGGAGGAGCTCACCTCCACCGAACTGCTGGAACCGCTGACGGTCGCACGCACCATGGGCTTCGGCGAGGATCACCACCTGGAGACCCACCTGACCCCGCGCGGCCACCGCCAGATCGCCCAGCTGGGACGCATCCCCACCAGCCTGGGCCGCCGCCTGGTGGAGCACTTCGGCAGCTTGCAGGCACTCTTCGGCGCCAAGACCCGCGACCTGATGGAGGTCGACGGCATCGGTGAGGGCCGCGCCCGCCTGGTGCGCGAGGGCTTGGGACGGGTGGCCGACTCCGCCTACGGCGACCGCCTGGACTGAGCCCGTGCCCCTGCGCCGACCCCGTGGGGCGGGGCGTCGCCGGATCAGGCCTGCAGGTTCATCACCAGGGCACGGGAGCTGACGCCGTCCAGCGTGGCGGCGGCACGGTAGGTGCCCGGCCGCAGCGCCTCCTCGCGCAGGCCGCACCCATCCTTGGAGCGCTTGCCCTGCCAGGTCACCGAGGTCTTCCACGGCTCGCCGGGACGGATGGTCTGGGTGCCGCGGGGCGCCCACTTGGCGCAGTGTGCCGTGGTCCAGATCCGGTCTGGGCCGGAGGTGACCTCCAGCACGAGCGGGCTCTCGTCCAGGTCGAGGACGCAGGCCATGGAGTCCCCATTGGCCACCTGGACCTGGAAGGCGGTGGAGGCACCCGCGGTGGGGCGCTTGTCGCCCTCGACCGTCACCGAGAGCACCTCGGTCGTGCAGGGCACCGGCCCCGTGGGCGTGGGATTGGGGGTCGGCGTGGGCGACTCGCTGGCACTCGCCGAGCTGCTCGGACTGGCCGAGGCGCTGGGTGTGGACGAGGCGCTCGGGCTGGGTGAGGCACTGGGCGTGGCGCTGGGGCTTGGCGTCACGCCCACCGAGGCCAGCGAGGCAGGGTTCTGCGGGACCGCACTGATGTCGGACTTGTTGTTGCCGAACAGGCCCGACAGCACCCACCACACCAGGGCGACCGAGACCAGGGCGGCGAGCGCGACGATGCCGCGACGCAGCCAGTAGGTGTTCCTGGACTCCGGGTCGGAGGGCTGCATCAGCGAGTTCATGTGCTGATCGTAGGAGCGAACCGCGACCACGGCCAGCAGCCCTGCCAAGAGGCGGGCCTGCGCGTGGCGAACGAGCCCGTGCGGGACCACTAGGCTGGCGCGATGGACAGGCAGCGGGTGGTGTGGCTGGTCAACCAGTGGTTCGAACAGAACCGGCGTGACCTCCCGTGGCGCCGCAGCACCCCATGGGGCGTGATGGTGAGCGAGTTCATGCTCCAGCAGACGCCCGTGGCCCGGGTGCTCGGCCCCTGGCAGGAGTGGATGGAGCGCTGGCCCACCCCCGACGACCTCGCCGCCGAGGAGCCGGGCGCGGCCGTCGCGGCCTGGGGCCGGCTGGGATATCCGCGACGCGCCCAGCGCCTGCACCGCGCCGCCGTCGCCATCGCCCAGGAACACCAGGGCCAGGTGCCCACCACCCTGGAGGAATTGCGGGCCCTGCCCGGGGTCGGGCAGTACACCGCCGCCGCGATCCTGTCCTTTGCCCATGGCGGGCGGGCCGTCGTCCTGGACACCAACATCCGCCGCCTGCTGGCGCGCGTCGAGGGCGGCCAGCAGTTCCCCTCGGCCTCACCCACCGTGGCGGAGTGGCGCGAGGCCGAGGCCTGGCTGCCCGAGGACGAGGCCACTGCAGCCCTCTGGGCGGCCTCCTCGATGGAGCTGGGGGCGCTGGTCTGCACCGCGCGCAGCCCCCGGTGCGAGGACTGCCCGGTCTCGGAGCTCTGCGCCTGGCGGGCCGCCGGGTACCCCGCCCATGAAGGACCGCCCCGCAAGCCACAGGCCTGGCACGGCACTGACCGCCAGTGCCGAGGCGTGATCCTCGACCTGGTGCGGCACAGCCCCGACGGCGTGCCCGTCGAGCTGGCGCTGGAGGCGTGGACCGACCGCAGCCAGGCCGAACGCTGCCTGTCCGGGCTGCTGGACGACGAGCTGGTGCGCCGCGACGCGGGACTTCTGCGCCTGTGAGGACAGCTGGTAGCTTGGGCGGCGCACACGGGAGTCCGAAGCGTCGGGCTGAGAGGAGGGCACGCGCCCTCGACCGTCGAACCTGACCCGGGTCATGCCGGCGCAGGGAGGCCTCTTGCAGGCAGTCGAGATCCGGCTGTCACCCGTGCCCCCGACGATGAAGGCACACCATGGACACCACCGAAGACCTCACCCGCCCCGCGTCGACCAAGGGCTGGCGCGTGGTCGACATCGTCGTGGCCGCCGTGCTGGGCGTGGCGATCGGCCTGGTCTTCTTCGCCTACAACGGCCCCGGCTATGCGGCCTTCGAGTCGGTCGACGCGCTGACCCCCGGCCTAGGCGGCCTGCTCGCCGGAGTCTGGCTGCTGGGCGGCCCGCTCGGGGCGCTGGTGATCCGCAAGCCCGGCGCCGCCCTGTTCGTCGAGCTGCTGGCCGCGATCGTCTCGATGGCACTGGGCACCATCTGGGGATGGGAGACCGTCGCCTCGGGCTTCGCGCAGGGACTCGGGGCCGAGGTCGTCTTCGCCCTGGCCGCCTACCGTCGCTGGAACCTGGGCGTGGCCATGCTGGCCGGCGCCGGTGCCGGTGCCGCGGCCTGGGTCAACGAGTTCATCCTGGGCAACCATGCCAAGTCGCTGGCCTTCAACGGCACCTACCTGGTCTGCCTGCTCATCTCGGGAGCGGTCCTGGCCGGGCTGCTGGGTTGGCTGCTCACCCGTGCCCTGGCCGGCGCCGGTGCGCTGGACCGCTTCGCCTCCGGGCGCGAGTCCCGCTGAGCGCGGCACCAGCCACCTCATGAACCCAACCGCGCCATGATCGTCGCCGAGGACTGGGGCTGGCGCCACGCCGGGCGCACCGGCTGGGCGGTGCACGGCGCCAGCTTCACCATCGAGGACGGTGAGAAGGTGCTTCTGCTCGGCGCCTCCGGCGCGGGCAAGTCCACCCTGGTGCATGCCATGGCGGGCGTGCTCGGCGGCGCCGAGGAGGGTGAGGAGTCCGGCCGGCTGCTCGTCGACGGCCGCCACCCCACCCGAGGGCGCGGCCAGGTGGGCCTGGTGATGCAGGACCCCGACACGCAGGTGGTGCTGGCGCGGGTGGGTGACGACGTAGCCTTCGGCTGCGAGAACATGGGTCTGCCGCGCGACCAGATCTGGCCCAGGGTGCGCGCCTGCCTGGACGCGGTCGGCCTGGACGTGCAGCTCGACCGCCCCACCTCGGCCCTCTCGGGAGGCCAGAAGCAGCGGCTGGTGATCGCCGGCGCGCTGGCGATGCAGGCGAACACCCTGCTGCTTGACGAACCGACCGCCAACCTCGATCCCGAGGGGGCGCGGGAGGTGCGCGACGTGGTCGCCGGGCTGTGCCGGGAGCGCGGGACCACCCTGGTGGTGGTGGAGCACCGCGTGGAGCTGTGGGCCGAGCTGGTGGACCGGGTGCTGGTGCTCGCCCCCGGTGGGGGCGTCCTGGCCGACGGGCCTCCGGCGAGGGTCTTCACCGAACAGCGCGATGCCCTGCTCGCCGCCGGGGTGTGGGTGCCAGGCGCGGCACTGCCACCAGGCCTGGGCGGGACCCCGGCGCGCACCGAGGGGGCCCCGTCTGCCACCGGCCGCGAGCCGGTCCTGCACACCGAGCAGCTGTCCATCGGCCACACCCCCCAGCACGTGGTGCAGCAGGATCTGGACCTGGCGATCGCGCGCGGCCGCTCCACCGTGGTGACCGGCGCCAATGGTGCCGGGAAGTCGACCCTGGCCCTCACCCTGGCCGGGCTGCTGCCCAAACTCGGCGGACGGGTGGTGGCCGTCCAGCAGCTGTGGCCCTCCCCGACCATCACCCGGGGCCGGCTGCGACGACGCCAGCTCGACCCGGCCGACCCGGCCAACTGGGCCTCCCGCGACCTGGTGACCAGGATCGGCACCGTCTTCCAGCAGCCCGAGCACCAGTTCGTCGCTGCCAGCGTGCGCGAGGAGCTGGCCGCCGGACTGGTCGCCCTGGCCCGGGTGGACCAGTCCTGGACGCCCGCACGGATCGACGAGCAGGTGGAGCGCCTGCTGGAGATGCTGCACCTGCAGCGGATTGCCACGGCCAATCCGTTCACCCTCTCGGGCGGCGAGAAGCGACGCCTGAGCGTCGGGACGGTGCTGGCCACCGGACCCGAGCTGATCTTCCTCGACGAGCCGACCTTCGGCCAGGACCGCAACACGTGGCTCGACATGGTCTCGCTGGTGCGCCAGATGGTCGACGAGGGCCGCAGCGTGGTCTCGATCACCCACGACGGGGACTTCGTCGACGCCCTGGGCCAGGACCACCTGCACCTGGAGCCGATCGGGACAGAGGCCGACCGATGAGGCGCACCCAACTCGATCGTGTGAACCCGGCCATCCGCGTGCTCTCGGGGATCGTGCTGAGCCTTCCGCTGGCCCTGACCGTCGACTGGGTGAGTGCCTCGGTGGCGCTGGTGTTCGAGGTGCTGGTCTTCCTGGCCGCTGGCGTGGGTCTGGGCACCCTGCTGCGCCGGGTGCTGCCGCTGTTGGTGGTGGCGCCCTTCGGGGCGGTGAGCATGCTGCTCTACGGCGCTCCCTCGGGCCGCACCTGGTGGCAGTGGGGGCCGGTGGAGGTCAGTGACGGCTCGGCCATGCTGGCCCTGGCCCTGACGCTTCGGGTCTTCGCGCTGGCGATGCCCGCCATCGTGCTCCTGCAGGGCATCGACGCCACCCGGATGGCCGACGGGCTGGCCCAGGTGCTGCGGCTGCCCTCGCGCTTCGTGCTGGGCAGCCTGGCGGGCTTCCGGATGCTCGGGCTCTTCCAGGAGGACTGGCGCCAGCTGGGCCAGGCCCGCCGGGCCCGCGGTCTGGGCGATGCGGGGCGGCTGCGGCGCTGGGTGCTGATGAGCTTCTCGCTGTTGGTGCTGGCCCTGCGCCGCGGGGGCCGGCTGGCGACGGCGATGGAGGCCAAGGGCTTCGGCGGCGCTGTGGAGCGCACCTGGGCGAGGCCCTCGCGGGTGGGCTGGCCGGATGCGGTCGCCCTGCTGCTGGCGGTGCTGGTGGGTGGCATCGCCGTCGCGGCTGCGATCCACATGGGAACGCTGCGCACGGTCTTCTCATGACCGCCCCCTCATCATGACCGCCACGCTGCGCCGGATCCTGGTGGACGGTGGCTCTGGCTCGGGCAAGACGACGCTGGCCCGTCGGCTCTGCGCGGCCTGGGGCGAGCTGTGCGGCGAGCAAGTGCAGCTGGTGAGCCTCGACGACGCTTACCCGGGCTGGCATGGCCTGGCGGCGGGCTCGCGCGCCGTCCACGAGACGATCCTGCGCCCCCGGGACCCGGGCTACCGCCGATGGGACTGGCAACGCCAGGCGCCTGGGGAGTGGGTGGCGCTGGACCCCGCCCGCCCGATGGTCGTGGAGGGCTGCGGAGCGCTCACTCCTGCCTCGCGGGAGCTGGCAGACCTGGCCCTGTGGGTGGAGCTGGACGAGCCCACCAGGCGCCGGCGGGCCCTGGACCGCGATGGTGAGGGCTATGCGCCGTGGTGGCAGACCTGGGCCGAGCAGGAGGAGCTGCACTGGCAACGACACAGCCCCCAGCAGCTGGCCGACCTGGTCGTCGCACCTGGCCGGGACACCCGTGGGCAGCTGGATTGGCGCTGAAGGGGTTCTGAAGACCGGCCAGCGCCGCCGACTGAATCGGTTAAGCCACTGGATCTCCACAGGGCCTTGTCACACCAGGTTCGGTGGGGCCCGTCCCGGCACCCCCCGGACTGCGATGCCGCATCGTAGCTGGCGGGGCGGCCGGGGCACACGCCCACGAAAGGTTAACCTCATCCGAGTCGCCCTCGTGGCGGCCGCAGCTGGGGAGCTGCGACTCGGGGGATTTGCCAAGGCCCCCGTCGCAAGGAATCCCCCACCATGAGCAGCACCGCCCTCCGCGCCCTCGCCGCCCTCTCGCTGACCGCCGGCCTGGCCATCGCCGCCCCCACGCAGGCAGCGGCCGCCAGCTCCAAGTGCGCCATCGTGCAGGCCCGCACCGTCGCCGGCTACAACTTCTCCACGATGCCCACCAGGCGTGTCTGCTCCCAGAGCCTGGCCTACGGCACCTCGGGCGTCGCCAAACTGGCCAGCAAGACCATCGTGGTCAACTACAGCGCCAGGCGCACCTCCAACCAGCAGGTGGGCAAGGCGACGCTGCACGAGTTGACCCACCACGTCGAGTACCGCACCACCCCCGCCAGGCGTGCCAAGCTCTACGGCTACGTCGGCCTGGGCGATGCCAAGGGCAACTACTTCGCCGTCAAGGACTCCTACTACCACAACGGCTCCCTGGCCCGTTGGAAGCAGTCGCCCCGCGAGCGCCTGGCCGAGAGCGTGGTCAACTGCACCTATGGCAGCCCGAACCACAAGGGCATGAAGCTGGTGCCCCGGAGTCAGTGCAAGTCCTTCCTCAAGGACTACGAGGCCGCCATCGCAGCCGCCCGCTGAGCCAGCCTGACCAGCGGCAGGTGGGCCAGCAGGACCGCCATGGCGAGCAGCACGCCCACGGCGGGCCACTGGACCACTCCCGGCAGGGCCTGCGCCAGGCCCCACAGCACCTGCAGGGCCAGCAAGACCTCCAGCACCACCAGCAGCCGTCGCACCCCATGGGCCCGCGACGACTGCTGTGCGTGCAGCCCGTCGGCCAGGCGTGCGAGCAGCAGCCACAGGACTGCCATCCACGCCAGGCCTGCCGCCGCGTGCAGCGCGGGGCCGAGCCATGGTGGCGCGCTCTCGCTGAAGAAGACGGCGAAGTCGAGCAGGGAGCAGGCCAGCCCGGCGACAGCCAGCAGGAGCACGCGCGGGCCGTCCGGCATCCGGGACTCGACGAGCCCCGCGGTGACCAGGCCCCAGCCGATGGCATCGGGCAACAGGTCGAAACCATTGAGCACCGGATCGGCGGCCAGCACCAGGGCTCCCCAGGCGACCAACAGCATGACGACCAGACTAGCGAGCAGTCACCCCCGCGGGGACAACCAGTGGCATCGGCTTGCCCGGCGGGCGGCAATCTCGTAGAACGTGCTGGTGACCCCAGACCGCAACGTGATCACCGTCGAGCACACCGATCGCACCTTCCACCGCTACAAGATCCTGGCGGTGCTGCTGGTGCCGGTGGCGATGAGCCTGATCCAGATCAGCTCCATCAATGTCGCCCTGTCCAGCATCGGCGTGGGCCTCGAAGCCTCCTCCTCCCACCTGCAGTGGGTGCTGTCGGGCTATGCCCTGAGTTTCGGCGTGGCCCTGGTGCCGGCCGGGCGCCTGGGTGACGTCTTCGGCCGGGGAAGCCTGCACATCGCCGGACTGGCACTGTTCACGCTGGCATCGCTGGGCTGTGGCCTGGCGACGGACTCCTTCATGCTGAACGGGGCGCGGCTGCTGCAGGGCCTGGGTGCGGGGCTGTTCAACCCGCAGACGATGGGCATGATCCAGCAGTACTTCAGCGGTCAGGGCCGGGCCCGGGCATTCAGCCTGCTCGGCATGGTGGTCTCGGTCTCGGTGGCCATCGGCCCGGTCTTCGCCGGCAGCATCATCCGCACCATCGGGGCCGAGGACGGCTGGCGCTGGTCCTTCCTGCTGATGGTCCCGATGGGCCTGGCCGGGATCCTGCTGGCCCTGCGCTGGCTGCCCTTCGAGACCGAACGTGCCCATCACGCCGCACGCCGGGTGACGGCCGACGGCGGCGCGCGCCGGCAGGGAGCGCGCTCGCACGTCGACCTGGACCCCGTGGGTGCCCTGCTGCTGACTCTGGCGATCCTTGGCGTGATGCTGCCCTTCACGCTGAAGTCCGGCGGGCTGGTCTGGGCGCTGGTGCCGGCAGCGCTGGGCCTGTTGTGGGTGTGGGTGCGCTGGGAGACCTGGCACAAGGCGCGCGGCGGAGACCCGATGGTGGACCTGGCGCTCTTTCGGCACTCGAGTTTCACCATGGGCACCGCCACCTCGGCGGTGCAGTTCCTGGGCGCCACCTCGATCTTCGTCACGGTGGCCATGTACCTGCAGAACGGGTTGCACGCCTCGGCCTTCGCCGCTGGCCTGATCGGCCTGCCCAATGCCGCGGCCTCGGCCTGGTCGGCGATGTGGTCGGGGCGTCACGCATTGCGCATGGGGCGCCCGATCATCATCGGTGGCCTGCTGTTGTGCACGCTGGGCGTGCTGGGCAGCCTCGTCGTGGTGTGGGCGGTGGACACCTGGCAGGTGAGCTTCTGGTGGCTCCTGCTGACACTGGGCCTGTCGGGCCTGGGCGTGGGTGCAGTCGGCTCGGCCAACCAGACCTTGAGCCTGCAGGACGTCCCGGTGCACTCGGGCGGGACGGCAGGCGGCGTGAAGTCGGCGGCCGAGCGCACCGCGACCGCGATCGGCAATGCCATGATCACGGCCGTCTACTTCGGCGTGACCGCCTCCCATGGCGCCGCCAAGGGATGCATGGCCGCCTATGCGGTGATCGTGGTGGTGCTGCTGGCCGCGGCGGGCCTGGCGGTGCGCGACCGTCAGCTCAACGGCAATGGCATCCACTGGCCCGCGGGTGCCGTGGCGCGCTGAGCGCTGGATTGCGCGTCCCGATGGGAGCGGAGACGTGGAACGGGTCACCCCGCCATCGTGCTGCCCCCGCTGGAATTGCGGGTGCCGCGCCGGTGCGCGGCGGTCCGGTGCGCGGCGGTGTTGGGCTGTTCAGGCCGCCAGACTGGAGTGCTCGCGCGAAGGGCTGACGACGATGGTTTCGTCGGAGGACAGGGCCCGGTCGGCCATGGCGCTGGTGGAGTTGCCGGCAAGGGTGATGACGACCAGGGCGGTGATCCAGAGGGTGGCCAGGACGATGAGCAGGGTGATCATGGGGGACTGCTTCCGTGTGGGGGACATCGGACCTTCCGACACCCCGAAGCCTGCCATCTCGCACGCCCGTCATAACTATTGTGGGACATTCGTTCAGGATCGCGTCAGGTAGTCCCGGCTCGCACCAGTTTCAGATCCTCGCCCCGAAGACGCCGCAACCCCAAGCACGTCTGGATCAGACGGTCACATAGCGCACCACCAGCGCGAGCACCAGCACGACGACGACCGCCCCGGTCCACTGCCAGGTGCGATTCGGCAGTCCCTTCCAAGTGCGCTGCACCGCCATGGTCATCAGCTGCGCGGTCACCAGGCCCGTGATGAAGCCGCCCAGGTGTGCCTGCCAGGCGATCCCCGGGATGGTGAACGAGATCACCGCATTGACCAGCAGCACGCCCCACATCGAGCGCGACGAGGCCCCGACATGGCGGTACATCACCAACAGCGCCCCGAAGAGCCCGAAGACCGCGCCCGAGGCGCCCACCACGCCGTTGTACCAACCCACCCCCGCGGGGTTCTGGGCCGTAGGCGGCAAGGCCAGCAACACGAAACCAACGCCACCGCCCAGCGCGCTGACCAGGTAGAGCGCCGCGAACCGGGCGGGGCCCAGTGCCAGCTCCATCCACCGGCCCACCGACCACAGGGCGAACATGTTGAACAGGATGTGCGTGATCCACTCGGAGTGGGCAAAGGCCGAGGTGACGAAGCGCCACGGCTCCACCTCGCCCAGCGCAGGACTCAGCGCCACGAGCTCGGTGAAACCCGGGACACTCCGCTGCGCCAACCAGACCGCGATGCACACCGCGATGATGGAATAGGTGACCACCTCGAGCTGGGGACGCTGGCGTCGTACAGGCTGGGAATCGGCTGTCGGCCACTGTTCAGTCACCCCAGAACTGTAGGCAGCAGCGGCCAAGAGAATGCTGTGGGCCGCGCACACCCCGGGCCACCACCACCGGCGGGCTAGGCTGGACGCACCGGCCGCACCCGGCCACGGCACCCGAGGAGGACCATGGACGAGCTCGACCCGGGCGCCGCCTGGGCCGCCCGACCCCTCGACGCACGCACCCTGCGCCGCATGCTCGAGCACGCCTACGGCCCCCGGGCGCCGCGCGAGGAGCCCGTCGTGCACGCCCTGTCGACCACCTCGCGCAACCTCGTCCTGCGCACCGCCCTGCACGACGGACGCCAGGTGGTGCTCAAGATCGCACCGCCACCCCACCTGCCGTCGATGGGCCACGAGACCGACCAGCTGGGCGCCGAGGTCGAGGCACTCCACATGGTCGCCGAGCACACCGGCATCACCGCGCCCCAGATGCACCACCACGACGACTCCCACGAACTGGTCGACGCCGAATGGTTCGCCATGTCCCACGTCGAGGGCCACCCCGCCGGTCTCGGCGCCGGCGATCCCCGCCTGGCCGAGACCTTCGCCGCCCTGCACCAGATCTCCGGCGACGGCTTCGGCCGGGCCGGTGCCAGCCCCCAGGGCTCCTGGCAGGACGCCTTCACCAGCATCGTGGAGGACCTGCTGGCCGACGCCCAGCTGGTCGGCCAGCAGCTCGACGTCGATGTCGAGCACCTGCACCAGCTCGTGCTCGACCGTGGCGACTGCCTCGACGAGGTCACCGAGGCAGTCTGGTGCTGGGCCAATACCGACCCGGCAGACCTGCTGGACACCGGCTCAGGACTGGCCCTGCTCGACCACGGCCACGGCATCTGGGGCGACCCGCTGATGGACCTCGACGCGCCCCGCACCGGACTGTCGGCCGCCGCGGCACGGCGCCGCGCCCTCTACGACCTGCGCGAGGCGCTGGAGGCCTGCGTCGTCGACGCCCACCGCGGACGGGTCGCCTCAGCCACTCATGCCAGTGCGCTGCAGGCGGCCATCGACGCCCTGGCCGCGTTCGCCTGAGGCCAGGACGTCGGCAGCCCGGGCTCAGGCCAGCAGGCGGAAGTCCTGCCAGCCGTACCCGGCCCTGGTGCCCGGGAAGAAGGAGCTGCCGCGGTTGAGGTAGCTGTACAGCTCGCCGGCCGGATTGCGACCGATCATGTCGAGCCGGCCGTCACCATTGAGATCACCCGGGACGAAGAGCCCGGTCCAGCCACTCCAGCCCCGCCCAGCCTGCCGGTAGGAGGTGATCTTGCCGGCGCTGGTGTAGTAGGCCCACAGGGTGCCGTCTGAGCGGATCGCGAGGATGTCGGCACTGGCATCACCGTTGAGGGATCCCACACCTGCGAGGTGGGTGAAGCCATTCCAGTTCCGCCCGAGCCGTCCCAGGGCTCTGATCGTCGAGCCCAATTCATAGCGCAGCAGGTCACCCGTCGCGGTGCGGCCCACCAGGTCGGGGCGGCCATTGCCGTCCACATCACCGACTACGGTGAGCACCGACAGTCCGCCCCAACCCCGGCCGACCTGGCGCCCCGCCTGCCAGGTGCCCATCCCCCTGGACTGGTAGAGCCACAGCGTGCCGTCGGTGCGCCGGGCCAGCAGGTCACTGCGGCCGTCACCGTTCAGGTCGCCCGCCACGGCGATCCAGTTCATCGCGCCCCAGCCGCGGCCCACCTTCCAGCCGTGGCCCAGGGTGCCGTTGCCGCGGCCCTTGTACAGGTACAGCTCGCCCGAGTTCCTGACGGCCAGCACGTCGGCGAAGCCGTCGCCGGTCTGGTCCCCCGTCACCTTCGAGGCCGACGAGCTGGTGCTGAAGTCCACCGCCTGCGTGAGGCTCTGCGTGCCACCATCGAGACGCTCCAGGGTGGCGGTGATCGAGCCGCTGTAGTGGGTGCCGGGGCGTAGCGCCTGCTGCGGGACCATCGCCACCTGCGCCGCACCCAGGGCCATGGTGGGCAACTGGCAGACATCGACGGGCACACCGTCGGCCAGCAGCTTCCCGGAGGAGACGACCCGATCACCGTAGGTCATGTAGTCGAAGGCCGCGGTCACCGGGAAGCCCGCGCCGCCGCAGCCGGCCCCCGCCAGCCAGGGGGCGCTGTTGCGCACTTCGGTGACATTGGCACCGGCCGGATGGCTGCGCGGATAGCCGGTCGGTGCCTGCCCGGAGGCGCGCCCGACGATCGTGCGCACCTCGGAGTAGCCGCCGAAGCCGATGGTCTGCATGGTCGGGTCCAACAGCAGGCTCTCACGCAGGTAGGGATCGCTCAGCGCTTGGGCCACGGCCCCGCGCAGCGTCACCGAGGGCAGCACCTCGGCATACTGCGCGATCTCGGCTCCGGCCTCGGTGTAGCCCGGCATGCCCTGCTCCTGGCTGTACCAGTCGTCATCGTCGACGTTCAGCTGCACATATTTCGCGTGGGCATTGAGCGCCGCGGTGGAGGCGGTGTCGAGGGTCACCGGCTGGATGCCGTGGCGGGAGCGGTGGGCATTGATCGTGACGATCGCCTGGGCCGGGGTCATGTCGGCCGTGGCCTGGGCCCGCACCTGCACGGGCTGGGCCATCCGGGCCTCGGCCCGCGCCTGGCGCGGGTCCTCGCTCGTACCCGGTGCGGCTGCTGCGGGGGTGGCCCCGGTGACCAGGCCCAGGCACAGGACCGCCGCCGCAGCGAGACGGGCGGACCCCCCCACACCAGCGACGGACGTGCCAGCGACGCACGTGCGGGCGGCGGACGGGCGGAACCGGGCCATGGACGACTCCTTCGAGGGGGCGGGCTCCTTGGGCGAAGCCGGCCGGGACCATCAGTGTGCACCACCACCGCGCGACAATGACGCAGCGCCCCGCGGTGGGTCCGCAGGACGCTTCGTCGAAGCCTGCCACCAATCCGGCGGGCCGGGGGCAGCGGCCAGGCTCAGACGGCGGGCCTGCCGTCGACCGTCAGCTGCCAGTTCGGCTCGAAGAAGGCGTCGGCGTCGATCGTCTGGTGTTGTTGGGCCCAGTCGATGAGCAGCTGGCGGATCTCCTGCTGCTGCTGGTGCACCACCGCAGCCGTGGCGATGTGCGGGAAGTTGCCACCGCCACTGCGGCGGTAGTTGTTCACCGCGACGACGAATTGCTGGTCGCCGGCCACCGGGACGCCGTCCAGGGTGAGCTTTGTGATCCGCTGCCCCACCGGCCGGGTGAGCTCGATCTCGTAGTCGAGGCCGGCGACGATGTCGTAGTTGTAGTCCCAGACGTTCTGGCCCTGGTAGGGCACCTGGGTCATCGTCTCGGGGTCGAAGCTGCCGCCACTGGGCACCCGGCCGAAGTACTTGGCCGAGTACTCCAGGTAGTCCCTCACCTGGGCGCCGGTCATCACGACCGCCTCCAGGGTGTTGTCGTAGATGTAGAGGCCCGCCATGTCGCGCACCGTCACGTCGCCCTTGCCGAAGACTGCGGTGCGGCTGAAGGGGGCGGCGATGCTGAGCACCGGCAGGTCGGCATACTGGCCACCGGCCAGGGCCTTGGTGACCGCATCGGCCTGCACCATCTGGATGTAGTCGAGGATGGCGGTGTCCTGGTAGCGGCTCGTCGCGGCCGACATCTCCTGGGTGCTGGTGGCGATCACCTGGTTGACGTAGTCGACGGTCTTGTCGTGGTAGGGCGCGATGACCTGCATCACACGGCGATCGGCCGGGTAGTCCTTGGTTGCGTGCAGCTGCGAGGAGGCCGAGGCCACCTGCCAGCGTCCCTTGACCTTGCGCAGGTCGAAGGTGATCTCGGCCACCGACTGGGCCCAGTTGCGCGGCTGGGTCATCAGCACCTGACGCCCGGTGGGCTTGTTGGTGACGAACTGCTCGGCCACCTCCTGGTGCGAGTGGCCCATCACGACGGCATCGATGCCGGCGACCTCGGCGGCGATCCGGTCCGAGACGTTCTCCACGCCCAGGCCCAGGGCCGCGGGATTGTAGGAGGACAGCCCGCCCTGGCCGGAGTGGGAGAGCACGACGACGACGTCGGCGCCGGCCGCACGCACCTTCGGCACCCACTGGTGGGCCGCCTCGACCATGTCGTCGATACGCACCCGGCCCTCCAGGTTCGCCCGGTCCCAGACCATCGAGCCGGGCGTGGTGAGGCCGAGGATGCCGACCTTGACCGGCTTGTGGCCCTTCACCGTGCGCTCGACGATCGTGTACGGCTGGTAGCGCGGCCGGCCGGTGGCCACGTCGACCACATTGGCCGCCAGCACCGCGGAGTCCACGTCGGAGGCGAAGTCATCCAGCAGCGGCAGGCCGTAGTTGAACTCGTGATTGCCCAGGTTGTTGGCGTCATAGCCGATCGCGTCGAAGGCGGCCGCCATCGGATGCTCCAGCCCGCTCGCGGTGACCGGCTCCTGCTTGGCGTAGTAGTAGCTCAGCGGGGTGCCTTGCAGCGCGTCGCCGTTGTCGACCACCACCACCTGCTCGGCACCCTTGGCCTCACGCACCTGCCGGATCGCGCTGGCCGCCTGGGCCAGGCCCACGGCATTGCCGTACTTGTCGCTGTAGGGGGCATCCTTGAAGTAGTCCCAGTTGGCGACATTGCCGTGCACGTCGGTGGTGGCCAGCACCGTCATCTCCAGCTCGTTGGCCGAGGCGCTCGGACCGGCGACGGCCGGCGCGACGGCCAGCGTGCTCGTGCCCAGCGCCACCGTGAGGGCCACTGCCCAGGTCTTGCGCATGTTCTTCTCCCGTGGGGTCGCGGTGCCCTCGTCGGCACCAGCGCGAACAGTAGACCCTCGTGCTGACATGACGGTGAACCAGGGTTTGCCGCAGTGCCCGCCGGACGACGCGGCGATGAGCCTCGGGGTCAGGGCCCGATTGCGGCCAGCGGCTGGTCTTCCGGGACGGCCCGACGCGGGACCGGTCCAACCCGGGCCGCACCCACCCCATCGCCGAGCTGGAGCCAGGCGAAGTCCGGGTCTGCCACGACACCGCCGCCCAGCACCTGCACATCGATGCGCCAGCGCTCCAGCTGCTCGCTCGATGCCGCCAGCACCACCGCAGTGACCGTCCGGCGCGGGCACTGACCGTCACCCGCTGCCCGTCCCGGGCGGGCGCGCCCAACAGGGAGACCATGTCGTGGGCTGCGGCCAGCACCTCGTCCTGGTCCTCCGAGGACAGGGTGGAGGTCAGCTGCCAGCCTGCCTCGCGCAGTGATCCGAGCCCGGCCGCGAGCAAGGGCTGCTGCGGGCCCAGCACGAGCTCCTCGCGCAGTACCGCCTCCAGTTCGTCGGCCCGCCGGCGCACCGCCGGGTCCGACGGGTCGACGCGACCGGCGGCCAGCTCCTGCAACAGCGGCAGCGCCTCCTGGGTGACCCGGTCGCTCCAGAACCTGGCCAACTGTGCCCGGGCCATGGAATGCGCCATGGCCGCCTGCTCCAGGCTGGCGAGCCTGGCCACACGGGCCTCCTGCCGGGCCGTGCGGCGTGCCGCCAGCAGCACCAACAGGGTGAGCAGCACGTCGCCCGGGCCGCTGATCAGCAGGAAGGTGCGGTCCCCCAGCTCCCACAGGTCCCCATAGCGCAGCACCAGGCCGACGCTGAGCACCACGAACCACCCCGCTGCCATCAGCCACGCCTCGCGCAGGCGCGAGGAGAGCACCACCAGGTGCACCAGCGACGAGCTGCCCCAGGCCAGCCACAAGGAGTAGTCCAGCTCGGGCTGCTCGGGCACCGCCCACAGGTTGGTCAGCCAGGCCACCGCGGCAGTCAGGAAGAGCACCCCGACCTCCACCGGACGCAGCGCCCGCCGGGTCAGCACCGCGGCGGCGAGCACACCGATCCCCAGGCAGGCCAGCGCCACCGCCATCACGAGGCTCGGCTGCCGCACCCAGGGCCTGACCAGCAGGGTCATCAGCACCGCAGCGCCCAGGCCGGGCCAGGCGGTGCGGGTCAGGGCGGTGCGAACCGTGCGGGTGGAGGCGCGCTCCCAGATCTCGACGCCCTCGTGCTCGGTGCGCGGCCAGCGCAGCAGCACCATGGTTCCCCGCCCCGGTTCAGAGCTGATCTCGGCCTGCCCACCCACGTCGTCCATGCGCTGCAGGATCGAACGCCCCACGCCCATCCGGTCGACGGGGCGCAGTGCCACGTCGAAGCCGGAGCCGTCATCGACCACCGCCACCTGCAGCGAGGCGCCGTCGTGCGCGAGCTCGACCCGCACGTGCTCGGCGGCGGCGTGCTCTGCCACATTGCCCAGGGCCTCGTGGACGGCGGCCGCCACCGAGTGCGCCACCGCCGCCGGCACCGGCAGGCTGCTGCCACACAGCAAGGCCCCGCTACGCTCCACCACCGGATTGCCGGCCAGCAGGTCATCCACGAGCAGGCTCTGCGGCTCGTCGGGGTGCGCGGTCATTGCGGCGACGGCCTCCTGTGAGGCGCGGCGCACCTGCTCGCCGGCCACCGGGGCGCGTCGCGCGGACAACACCGCCACAGCCTGCAGCACGTGGTCGTGCAACAGCCGGGCAGCCTCCCGTGGCGCAGCCGCAGCGGCCTCCTGCTGCCGCGCCCGGGCCTGGGCCTGCTGGTGGCGCCAGGTGCTGCGCTCGTGCCGGCCCGCCAGGCTGATCACGGCATCGCCGAAGAGCAACACCTCCAGGCTCGGCTGGATGATCCACAACTGGTCGCTGAGGTCCTCGCGGCTGTCGATGCCCGTCAGCAGGTACTGCACTCCGAGCGTCAAGACCATGGCCGACAGGATGAAGGTGGCATAGTGCCGTCGCACTCCCCCGCGCAGGCTCACCACCAGCACCGGGAAGAGCCAGTAGCCGGGGATCAGCAGGTCGAGGGCCTCGAAGCTCTCGGCGGCGGCACAGACCTGTCACAGGCCCCCCAGCAGCAGGGCCAGCAGCACCCAGGGCATGGTCCGGTGGCTGCGCCGCCGCAGCAGCGCGAGGCCGGCCCCCAGCTGGCTGGCGAGCAGGCCGACCATGCCCGGCCAGGTCGCCGGCGAGGTCTGCACTCCTTCCAGGACGAAGGGCAGCGTCTCGTTGGACAGGGTCATGGCCAGGGACCCGAGGCCGAGCAGACGCACGGTCAGTGCCGTGCGGCCGCGCGCTGGGGACATCTCGGACACGTGGGGGAAACCTTCGGGTGGGGACGGTCGGAGCCGGCCGGTGGGGACCGCCGGAGCCCGAACGGCGGTCCATGACCGTTCAACAATCTCACCGGACAAGGAACCGCGCCGGCCGCAGGACCGTCCTGACACGCCGGTCCGACAAGCCGACGGGGGCGCACACCTGATGGTGTGCACCCCCGTCGGATGCGTGCGATGACCGTCGGGATCAGCCCTGCTGGTCCCCGTGCTGCTCGTCACGCTCCTGCTGGTGCAGCTGCTCGGCCTGTGCCTGCTCCTCGGCGCTCAGGGCGCGCTGCTCGGTGTCCTGCTCGGCCTCGGGGATCGCCGGCGAGGCGGGCTGCTCGGCGAACTCGACCGGCGGGCTGTCGGGCAGCTCGGTGCGCTGGACGCCCTTGAAGGTGAAGGGAAGTTCCGCCCCCTCCTCCGCGACGTCGACGACCACGATCTGACCGCTGGTCAGGTCGCCGAAGAGCATCTTCTCAGCCAGGATGTCCTCGATGTCGCGCTGGATCGCACGACGCAGCGGACGGGCTCCCAGCAACGGGTCGAAGCCACGCTTGGCCACCAGCGACTTGGCCGCCGGGGTGAGCTCGATGCCCATGTCGCGGTCCTTCAGACGGCTCTCCAGCTGCGCCACCATCAGGTCCACGATGTTCTCGATGTCGCCCTGGTTGAGCTGGTGGAAGACCACCACCTCGTCCACACGGTTCAGGAACTCGGGACGGAAGTGCTGCTTGAGCTCGTCGGAGACCTTCGCCTTCATCTTCTCGTAGCTGGAGGCCTCGTCGCCCTGGCGGTTGAAGCCAAGGCTGACCGACTTCGAGATGTCGCGCGAACCAAGGTTCGTGGTCATCACGATGACGGTGTTCTTGAAGTCCACCACGCGGCCCTGGGCGTCGGTCAGGCGACCCTCGTCCAGGATCTGCAGCAGCGAGTTGAAGATGTCGGGGTGGGCCTTCTCGATCTCGTCGAAGAGGATCACGCTGAAGGGCTTGCGGCGCACCTTCTCGGTGAGCTGGCCGCCCTCCTCGTAGCCGACATAGCCGGGAGGCGAGCCGAACATGCGGCTGGCCGTGTGCTTCTCGGAGTACTCACTCATGTCGAGCGTGATCAGGGCATCCTCATCACCGAAGAGGAATTCGGTCAGCGCCTTGGTCAGCTCGGTCTTGCCGACGCCCGAAGGGCCGGCGAAGATGAACGAACCGCTGGGGCGCTTGGGATCCTTCAGCCCCGCACGGGTACGGCGGATCGAGCGCGAGAGAGCCTTGACCGCGTCGTGCTGGCCGATGTATCGCTTGCCCAGCTCCTGCTCCATGTTGAGCAGACGGCTCGACTCCTCCTCGGTGAGCTTGAAGACCGGGATTCCGGTGGCACCCGAGAGCACCTCGGCGATCTCGTCCTCCCCCACGACGGCGGGAGCCTCGGAATCGCTGTTCTTCCACTCCTCCTCCTTCTCGCCACGCTGGGCCAGGAGGTTCTTCTCGTCGTCACGCAGCGAGGCAGCCCGCTCGAAGTCCTGGCCGTCGATGGCGGCCTCCTTCTCCAGGCGCACGGCGGCGATCTTCTCGTCGAACTCGCGCAGGTCCGGCGGGGCGGTCATCCGCTGGATGCGCATCCGGGCACCGGCCTCGTCGATCAGGTCGATCGCCTTGTCGGGCAGGAAGCGGTCCTGGATGTAGCGGTCGGCCATGTTGGCCGCGGCCGCCAGGGCCTCGTCGGTGATGGTGATGCGGTGGTGTGCCTCGTACTTGTCGCGCAGGCCCTTGAGGATGTCGATAGCCAGGGCGATCGACGGTTCGGCCACCTGGATCGGTTGGAAGCGTCGCTCCAGCGCCGCATCCTTCTCGATGTGCTTGCGGTACTCGTCGAGCGTGGTGGCACCGATGGTCTGCAGCTCGCCGCGGGCCAGCATCGGCTTGAGGATGCTGGCGGCGTCGATCGCGCCTTCGGCGGCGCCGGCACCGACGAGGGTGTGGATCTCGTCGATGAACAGCATGATGTCGCCGCGGGTCTTGATCTCCTTGAGCACCTTCTTCAGGCGCTCCTCGAAGTCACCGCGGTAGCGGGAACCAGCCACCAGTGCACCCAGATCGAGGGTGTAGATCTGCTTGTCGCGCAGGGTCTCGGGGACGTCGCCGCGCACGATCGACTGGGCCAGGCCCTCGACGACGGCCGTCTTGCCGACGCCGGGCTCTCCGATCAGCACCGGGTTGTTCTTGGTGCGGCGGCTCAGCACCACCATCACCCGCTCGATCTCCTTCTCGCGCCCGATCACCGGGTCGAGCTTGTTCTCGCGGGCAGCCAGCGTCAGGTTGCGCCCGAACTGGTCGAGGACGGTCGCCGAGCTGGGGGCCGGGCCGACATCGGGGGCACCAGCGGTGGCGGCCTCCTTGCCCTGGCCACCCTGCAGCAGCTGCAGCACGGTGTTGCGGACGCGGTTGAGGTCGGCGCCGAGCTTGATCAGCACCTGGGCGGCGACGCCCTCACCCTCGCGCACCAGCCCGAGCAGGATGTGCTCGGTGCCGATGTAGGAATGGTTCATCTGCAGGGCCTCGCGCAGGCTCAGCTCCAGCACCTTCTTGGCACGCGGTGTGAAGGGGATGTGCCCGGTGGGCACCGTCTGGCCGTGGCCGATGATCTCCTCGACCTCGGAACGCACGGCCTCGAGCGAGATCCCCATCTGCTCCAGGGCCTTGGCGGCAACGCCCTCACCCTCGTGGATCAGACCCAGGAGGATGTGCTCGGTGCCGATGTAATTGTGGTTCAACATCTTGGCTTCGTCCTGGGCGAGCACGACGACGCGCCGTGCCCGGTCGGTAAAGCGCTCAAACATGGGACTCCTCACTGCAGGCCCAGAGGCCTGGGTTGCGCAGCGCCTGCCGGTGGGTCCGGTCGCGCCGCAGATGCGTCAAGTCTAGTAACCGCACAAGGCCCCGTCCTGTTCCCGACGGCGCCAACCATTTCGCCTCTGGCATGACCCGGACGGGAACAGACGCGTCGGCGGGGCCGGGCAACTGACTT
>NZ_JBHWOO010000137.1:0-15084 GCF_043424415.1 Luteococcus sp.
GGTCACAGGACGGTGCCGGTGATGGCCGGGGGCTCCTGCTCGTCACCAGTGCGTCGTGGCCCGGGCTGGTGCGGAGCAGCCGTCGCGCCACCGGCGTCGACCACTTCCCCATCGATGGTCATGCCGGGCTCCTGCCGGGCCCGGGCCAGGCCCATCTCCAGACCGGTACGCGCCACCTGGCGGGCGGCGAAGACACCGACCAGGCGACGCCCCAGGGGCCGGGTGAAGGGCAACAGGAAGACGAAACCGACGATGTCGGTGGCGAAACCGGGCAGCATCAGCAGCAGACCACCCACCAGCACCAGGGCGGCGTCGGTGAGCTCGGTGGCCGGCATCCTGCCGCTGCCGATGGTCTCGCCCAGCGCCTTCCAGGCCCGGGAACCCTCCCGGCGCATCAGCCAGGCGCCGATGGCGGCCTCGGCGACGAGCAGGGCGATGGTCGGCAGGCCCCCGATGGCCCGGCCGACCCGCAACAGGATCCACACCTCGAGCAGCGGGACGCCGATCACCAAGGCCGCCAGCAGCGGCCCCGCCCACGAGTTGCGTCGACGAGCCGGGGCCATGCTCAGCCCTTCCCGACCTTGTCGGCCAGGCGCCGTGCGGCGCCGGCCACCTGCTGGGCGCGGTACTCCACGCCCCACAGCGTGGTGCGGATCAGCGCCTCGGTGACGATGTCCTTGCTCATCTTCGACTCACCGCGCTCACGCTCGATGAACTGGATCGGCACCTCGACGATCTTCAGTCCGGCGCGGTCGACACGCCAGGCGAGGTCGAGCTGGAAGCAGTAACCGGCGCTGGCGATCTCGTCCAGGTTGATGGTGCGCAGCGTCGAGGCGCGGAAAGCGTTGAAGCCGCCGGTGATGTCCTTGACGTCCATACCGGTGCACAGGCGCGTCCAGATCGACCCGCCACGGCTGATCAGCAGGCGGCTGGCCGGCCAGTTCACCACCGAGCCGCCCTTGACATAGCGCGAGCCCTTGACCATGTCGGCATCCTCCAGGGCGGCCAGGATGGCGGGCAGCTGCTCGGGCTGGTGGGAGCCGTCGGCGTCGTGCTCGACCAGCACGTTGTAGCCGCGGTCCAGTCCCCAGTGGAAACCGGCCAGGTAGGCAGCACCCAGCCCCTGCTTGCCCTTGCGGTGCAGGACGTGCACGTGCTCCGGGTGTGCCTCGTGCAGGCGGTCGGCGATCGCACCGGTGCCGTCGGGAGAGTTGTCGTCGGCCACCAGCACGTGCGCGTCCGGCACTGCGGCGCGCAGCCTGGTGACGATGGGCTCGATGTTCTCGGCCTCGTTGTAGGTCGGGATGACGACCAGGACCTTGTCCGTCGGCTCGCTGCGATCAACCATGTCTTGTCCCCCATCGGGTGCCCGGGGCGCACTCCTGTGCGCGGTCAGGCCAGTCTAGCCAGTGGCCCGGCCACGCCTCCGGGGGCTCCACCCCAATCCCGCAAGGGCCGATGCCGCTGCCAAGGCAGCCGCCACGGCCTCCAACGGCCCCGCCAGGCGCATCGCCGGGGTCAGTCCCTGACGCATCGGCACCGTGAAGGTCTGGGCCGCCGCGGTGCGCGGCACGGTCAGTCCCTCGACGCTGCCATCGGGCAGCACCAGCCCGGAATAGGAATTGGTGGTCGCCACTACCACCTCGCGTCGCATCTCCATCGCCCGCGCCCGGGTGATCGTGTACTGCTGGCGCGGCTGGGCGGTGCCGGTGTAGGTGCCCAGGTTCGACTGCGAGACCAGCACCTGGGCACCGTGGCGCACCGTGTCGTGAACGGTACGGTCCCAGGCCAGCTCGAAGCAGACCACGTCTCCCAGCACGAGGGGCCGGCCGTCGGGCAGCTCGACGGCCATCACGCCGGGGGTGGTGCCCGGCACGGACTGGGCACCGACCTGCTCCAGCACCGGCAGCACCGGCAACAGCTGGCGGCGCAGCGGAATCCACTCACCGAAGGGGACCAGGTTGCGCTTGTCGTAGCGGGCCTCCATCCGGCCCTCGGGTGTCCACCACAGGGCGCTGGTCTGGCGCTCGTCCTCCCCGGGGCCGGCCATCACCGCCCCCACCAGGATCGGACGCCCAGCCACCGAGGAGGCCCGGGTGATCAGCTCACGGGTCTGCGCGTCCCGGGTGGGGTCGACGTCGGTGGAGTTCTCCGGCCACAGCACGAAGTCGGGCACCGGGTCGATCCCGGCTCGGGAGCGCGCCATCAGCGCCACCGTCTGGCTGACGTGGTTGTCGGTCACCGATCGGGCATAGCCCATCGCCTCGGGTCCGCCGGATCCGTCGAGGTTGCCCTGCACCATCCCGACGTGCACCGGGGCCGTTGCGACGACCTCACCGGGGGCGACGCGCCCGCCGGCGCCGGAGGCCAGCAACAGGCTCGCCGTCAGTGCGAGCCACGACAGGATCGGGAGCGCTCGGGGGTGGCGCGAGGCCACCAGGCCCAGCAGTGAGCCCAACAGCGCCGTGGCCCAGCCCAGTCCGGCGACACCGGCCAGGGGCAGCAGCCCGGACAGCGGCGAGTCCACCATGGCATATCCCAGGCGCAGCCAGCCGAAGCCCCCGAAGGGGATGCGGGCGGCGCCGTACTCCACCAGTGACCAGGCGCAGGCCGTCACGCCCGCGAGCAGCCACGGGGAACGGGTCCACCGATGGGTGGCGTGCACGACCAGCGCGAGCAGGGCTGTCCAGCAGGCCATCAGGGCCAGCAGTGGCGGCACGACGTACCAGCCGATGACGTACACCCAGCTGAGGGCCACCACTCCCTGTCCCAGGCCGGCCCACCAGCCCAGGGCCGCGGCGCTGCGCAGCGGCTGGCGCGGCTCCAGCGAGACCAGCAGGCGACACAGGAAGGCCAGCCCCAGCAGGGTCGCCGGCCACAGCAGTGCCGACTGCCAACCCATGGCGAGCACCGCCCCGGAGGTCAGGAACTGTGCGCGCTGCACCCAGCGGGTGCGGGCCGTCATCGGGGTGCTGCTGGCTGTGCTCACTCTCCGCTGGGCTCCAGTACCTGGCGGTCCCGGAAGATCGTGGTGAGCACGATCGTCGTCTGGGTGGTGACATTGGCCGTCATGCGGATGCGGGTCAGCAGCGCGTCCAGCTCGGCCGGGGTGCCCACCTGGGCCTCGATCAGGTAGGAGGCGTCTCCGGCGACCGAGAAGCACGACAGGATCTCGGGCATGGCGTCGAGCAGCCCCGGCACCTCCTCGTCCTGCTCCGGCACCAGGGGCCGGATGGAGATGAAGGCCGTGAGCGTGCGTCCCAGCGTCTCCGGGTTCACCACGGCTCGGTAGCCCGAGATGATCCCCCGCTGTTCCAGCCGCCTGACCCGCTGCTGTGCCGCCGAGGTGGACAGTCCCGTCTCCCGCCCGATGTCGGTGTAGGAGATCCGTCCATCTGCCGCAAGGAGCGCCAAGATCTTCTGGTCAGTGCTTTCCATGGGCACATCGTGACATTATTTTGCGGTGCCAGAGGAACAACTCATGATTTTTGACACGGCGTCGATGTATTTCCGCGCCTTCCACGGTCTTCCGTCCAGCTTGCGGTCCCCGCAGGGAGAGCCGGTCAATGCCGTGCGTGGGCTGCTGGATGCGATGGCAAGGCTCGTCGAGCAGTACCGGCCCAGCCACCTGGCCTGTGCCTGGGACGACGACTGGCGCCCCCAGTGGCGCGTCGACCTGGTGCCCAGCTACAAGACCCACCGCCTCGCGGCCGCCACACCCGGTCCCGACGGGAGCTCCGAGGAGGCCCCCGAGGAGCTGTCGACACAGGTGCCGGTGATCCGGGAGGTGCTGGCGGCACTGGGCATCGCCGTCGTGGGCGTCGCCGAGCACGAGGCCGACGACGTGATCGGCTCGCTCACGGCCCAGTTCGCCGGGCAGAGCCTGGCTGTGACCGGTGACCGGGACCTCTTCCAGCTCGCCACTGGCGGCACCCGCGTGGTCTACATCGGCAAGGGCGTCGCCAAGCACGACCTGGTCGATTCCGACTGGGTGCTGGCCAAGCAGGGCGTGCCGGCCGAGCGCTATGTGGACCATGCCGTGCTGCGCGGTGACCCCTCCGACGGGCTGCCCGGCGTCAAGGGCATCGGCGAGAGGACCGCGGCGCGGCTGGTGGGCAACCATCCGAGCCTGGAGGCGATGGTGCAGGCAGCCCGAGACCAGGACCCGTCGATGGCCGCCGGGCTGCGTTCCCGGCTGCTGGGGGCCGAGGACTACCTTGCGCCGGCGCGCACCGTGGTGGAGGTGGTGCGCGACCTGGAGCTGGACTGCCTGCGCGACGAGGCCCGTGTGCTGCGCATCGACGCGTCCGCGCGCGACGAGGCCGCCCTGGAGGCGCTGGTCGAGCGATGGGGCATCGGCAGTTCGGTGGGCCGGATGGTCGCGGCGCTCGACCTGGCCCAGGGTTTCAGCGGGGGCCGGTGAGGACGTAGACCGCTGCCGCGGCTGCCAGGTTCGCGAAGCGGTCGATGCCGTGGGCCGCGCGTCCCGACTCGTCGAGCGCGATCCTCTGCTCGACGTGCAGCCCGCAGACGTCGAAGAGGTCCTCCAGGTCTGACAGTGTGGTGTAGCGCAGGTTCGGCGAGTCGTACCAGGTGTAGGGCAGGTCGCGGCTCTGCGGCATCCGTCCGGTGAGCAGCCTCAGCCGGTGGCGCCACAGGCCGAAGTTCGGCATCGAGACCACCAGTCGGGGCGCGATTCTGGACATCTCGGCCAGCAGGTGCTCGGGGTGCCGCACTGCCTGCAGGGTCCGGCTGAGCACCACGACGTCATAGGAATCGTCGTCGAACTGGTCCAGCTGGGTGTCGAGGTCGAGCTCGATGACGCTGACCCCCCGCCAGATGGCTTTGAGGACCTCCTCGGGATCGTTCTCGACGCCGGTGCCCCGGCACTGCTGGGTGCGGGCCAGGACGTCGAGCAGTTCTCCCGAGCCGCAGCCCAGGTCGAGGACGCGCGAGCCGTCGGGCACCAGTGAGGCGACCAGCGCCAGGTCGGGGCGCAGGGCGGTGGCGCCGTGGCTTCGGTGCTGGCTGGTCATCACTGCTCCTGGGGGGTGACGCGGCGGTGGGCGTGCGGGTGGGTGGCGGACTCGCACTCGAGGAAGGCCCGCACCGTCTGCAGGTAGGGCTCCACCTCGAGCAGGAAGGAGTCGTGGCCCCACGGGGCGCTGATGTCGCGGAAGGTGACCGGTAGTCCCCCGTGCTCGAGTTCGCGCACGATGCGGCGGGAGTGCTCGGTGGAGAAGCGCCAGTCGGTGTCGAAGCTCACCACCAGGTAGCTGACCGGGTGCTGTTGCACCGCCGAGAGAGCGTGGGGTCGGCTGAAGGGGTCAAAGTAGTCCATCACCCGGGTGAGGTAGAGGTAGCTGAGCGCGTCGAAGCGGCTCAGGAAGGCCTGCCCCTGGTGCTGCAGGTAGCTCTCGACGGCGAAATCGACGCCGAAGCCCCGCTGGCTGTCCTCGAACTGGGGGCGTCGTCCGAACTTGGTCTGGAAGCCCTCCTCCGAGGTGTAGGTGATGTGGGCCATCATGCGGGCGATGGCCAGCCCGACGTCGGGGCTGGTGTCGTGGTCGAGGAAGCGTCCGTCGTGGAAGTCCTCGTCGCGCATGATGGCGGCGCGACCGACGGCGGAGAAGGCGATGTTCTGTGCGGTGAGCCGGCTGGTGGAGGCGATCACGGCCGCATTGCACATCTCGGTGGGGTACTTCAGTGACCAGTCCAGCGCCTGCATGCCGCCCATGGAGCCCCCGACCACGGCATGCCACCGGTTGACGCCCAGGTGGCGTCCGAGCGCGCGGTGCACTTCGACGAAGTCGCCGATGTCGAGCAGCGGGAAGTCCAGGCCCCAGGCGCGCCCGGTGGCGGGATTGGTGGAGCTGGGGCCGGTGGTTCCCGAACAGCCACCCAGCAGGTTGCTGCACACCACGAACCAGCGGTCGGTGTCGATCGGCTTGCCGGGGCCGATCATGGTGTCCCACCAGCCCGGATGGCGGTCCCCTTCGTGCCAGCCGGCGGCGTGGGCGTCACCGGTGAGCGCGTGGCAGATGTAGACGCCGTTGTCGCCTGCCTCGTTGAGCTGGCCGTAGGTCTCGTAGGCGACGGTGATGTCGCCCATCGTCTGGCCGGAGACCATGCGCAGGGCTTCGGTGGTGAACAGCCGCGCCGATCGCGTCTGGACGTGGCCAAGCCCCTCGGGTCTCGCACCGGGTCGTGCGGCAGCGCTCACCGGCACTGCTCCAGTGCCTGGTCGAGGTCTGCCACCAGGTCGTCGACATTCTCGATGCCGACGCTCAGCCGCACCATCTCCGGCGGCACGCCGGCCGACTCGAGCTCCTCGGTGGTCAGCTGGGAATGGGTGGTGGTGGCGTTGTGGATCACCAGGCTCTTGGTGTCGCCGATGTTGGCCAGGTGGCTGAACAGCTGCACGGCCTCGACGAAGCGCCCTCCCGCCTCACGCCCGGCCTTCAGGCCGAAGCTGACGATGCCGCCATGGCCCTTGCCGGTGAGGACGCGTTCGGCGGTGGCGTGGTGCGGGCTCGACTCCAACCCCGGGTAGTTCACCCAGGCGACGTCGGGATGCTGCTCCAGGTGGCCGGCGATGGCCAGGGCATTGCTGCTGTGGCGCTCCATGCGCAGGTGCAGCGTCTCCATGCCCTGCAGGAAGAGCCAGGCGCTGTGCGGCGAAAGGGTGGCTCCGGTGTTGCGCAGCATCACGGTGCGGGCCCGGGTGATGAAGGCGGCGGGCCCGGCGGCCCCGGTCCACACCACCTCGTGGTAGGCGTGGTCGGGGCCGGTCAGATTCGCGAAGCGCTCGGAATGGGCATTCCAGTCGAAGCTGCCCGCGTCGACGATCACGCCGCCGATCGCGGTCCCGTGACCGCCCAGGTACTTGGTGGCCGAGTGCACCACGATGTCCGCACCGTGCTCGAAGGGCCGGCACAGGTAGGGGCTCGGCACGGTGTTGTCGACCACCAGCGGCAGGCCATGGCCGTGGGCCGCCTGGCTCCACGCGTCCAGGTCCACCACGTTGAGGCTGGGATTGCCCATCGACTCGCAGAAGACCAGGCGGGTGCGCTCGTCGACGGCCGCATCGAGCACAGCAGGGTCGGCGGGGTCGACGAAACGTGTCTCAATGCCGAACTGCGGCAGCGTGTGGGCGAACAGGGCGAAGGTCCCTCCGTAAAGGGTGGAGGTGGCGACGATGTTGTCGCCGGCACCGGCCAGGTTCAGCACCGCATAGGTGACCGCCGCCGCGCCAGAGGCGGTGGCGAGGGCGCCGATGCCGCCCTCGAGGGCCGTGATCCGCTCCTCGAAGACCGCCGTGGTGGGGTTCATGATGCGGCCGTAGATGTTGCCGGGCTCCTCCAGCGAGAACAGGCTCGCGGCATGAGCCGTGGAGTCGAAGGTGAAGCCGGCCGACAGGTACAGCGGCACCGCGCGAGCCTTCGTCGTCGGGTCGGACTGTTCCTGGCCAGCATGGACGGCGAGGGTCTCGGGGGCCAGGGATTCAGACGTCGAGGTCACGAAAGGCTCCTTCGAAGGGGTTTTGCCCTCAGGCTAACGGGCTTGTCACCTTGGCCCGGGCGCGGCCGCAATGGTGAGATGACCGCTAGGCTCCCCCTGTGACCCCACGTCCCCTGCGTGAAGCCTCCGACCTGCTGTTGACCGCCCGCGGTCGCATTGACGGCCGCAGTGCCCGAAAGATCGAGACGCGGCGCCGGATCATCGCTGCAGCCACCGACCTGTTCGCCGAGCAGGGCTACACCGGCACCTCGATGGACCAGATCGCCGACACCGCCGGGGTGAGCAAGGGCACCATCTTCTACAACTTCCGCTCCAAGCCCGACCTGTTCGCCCAGCTGGTGCGTGAGGCCGCCGAAGCAATCGCCGGGGCCATCCAGCAGGCCCGCACCGGCCACCACGGCTGGGAGGCCCTCGACGCGGCGACGCTCGCCGTGCTGGAGGCCGCCGACCGCTGCCCCGGCCCCGTCCAGATCATGCTGACCGAACTCTTCCGCGCCCAGCGCCCGTGGGCCAGCAGCCTGCGGGCCTCCCGCGAAGCGATGCTGACACCCCTGGTGGAGATCTTCGACGAGATGGCCGAGGACCGCGTCGCGGCCCAGGGCGGCACACTGCTGCAGCCCGAGGACCGGGTGAACGTGGCCATGTCGGTGCTGGGGGCGCTGGTGGTGGCAGCGCTGGACCGGCGCGCCTACACCCCCGATCGTCCCCTGGCGAGCGTTCACCAGGTGCTGATGCACTCCTTGGGCGGCCTCAACAGCTGATCCGGCCCCGGCCGGCAGCGCTCAGTCCCGCTGCTCCTGCTGCTGCTGCTCCTCGGTGAACCTCTCCGCGAAGTCAGCGGCATAGGCCTCTCGCAGCTCCTCCCACCCGTGGTCCAGGGCGTCCTGCCCGACACAGCGGGGCGTGTCAATGCCCTGCAGCTGGCGTCGCAGGACGGTCAGGCACAGGTGCCAGCCCGCGGCCATCTGTGCGGCCATCGAGGACTCCGACAACTCGTGGACCAGGTGGAGCTGGGTCTGCTCACCGCTGGGCGCCAACTGCCAGGTCAGCGCCTCAGCACCCCAGCGGTGCTCCAGGAACCAGGGAGCCCGCACCTCGGTGACGGTGGCGTCGACCCACTGGTCCTGCTCACGCTCCCGGCACCGATTGGTACCGGCCACGTCCAGCCCGTGCTCGGGCACCACCGGGGACCAGCCGGCCAGCAGGGACGGGTCGACCAGGTGGCGCCAGACCACTTCCTGGCCCCCATCAAGGGCGATGGTCAGGGTCACCACCTGGTTGCGGTAGCGGGCATGGGTCAGGTGGTCGCGCGCATCATCGGCAAGCGGGGTGGCGGTCATGGCCCAATTCCACCACACCCCGGCCGCGATCCCACCGCACAGGACCCGTAGTCCACTAGGCTCGCGGCATGTTCTTCTTCGCCGTGATCCTCCTGCTCATCGGCGTGGCCTGTCTCCTCGCCGCCCGCGCGATGCCCGCCACCGCCACCATCACCCAACCCGGCAAGGACGGGACCAAGAAGGCGTCCACCACCTCGCCCCGCCGCACGGCACGAGGCGCCGGCGTGGCCAGCATCGTGCTGGGCCTGCTGGCCGCCGCCGCCGCCTGCACCACCCTGGTGCCCACCCAGCAGGTGGGCATCCGGGTGGCCTTCGGTCGCCCCGTCGGGACCCTCAACAACGGCCTGCACCCCAAGCTCCCCTGGGAACGCGTGGAGCTCATGGACGGCACCGTCCAGATCGACGACAACTTGGGCGACAAGCGCACCGAGATCCGACTGGGCAACCAGTCGGTGGCCTATGTGCAGAATGCGGTGCGCTGGCGCATCCGTTCCGACGCCGCCGACCGCCTCTACCGCGACCACAAGACCTTCGACCGCATCGGTCCGGCCCTGCAGGAGCAGGAGCTCTCCGCGGCACTGAACGAGGCCTTCAAGGACTACAATCCGCTCGCCACCGCGACCGGTGATGCCGAGAGCTTGGACTCGATCGCCGACCAGGTCAAGACCCGTTTGGAGTCCAAGATCGGTGACCGCCTGGTGATCGACTCGGTCATCATCCCCAAGGTCGACTTCGACACCCAGACCCAGTCGCGCATCGACGCCTACCAGACCGAGGTGGGCAACACCCGCATCGCCGAACAGCGCAAGAAGACCGCCACCGCCGAGGCGGCAGCCAACAAGGAGCTCGCGGCCTCGGTCAGCAAGGATCCCAATGTGCTGGTCAGCAAGTGCATGGACCAGATGGCCGAGATGGTGCAGAAGGGCCAGCAGATCCCCGTCGGTTTCAGTTGCTGGCCGGCCAGCAATGCCAATGGCGTGATCGTGGACACCAGCGCCCCCAGTGCTGCCCCGACCAAGCGGTAGCAGCCACCCCGACCGGGCGGCCCTGTCCACGCGGTGGTTGTCCGGCGTGGCGGGTGCACTAGGCTCCCCGGGTGGACGACGACCGCTGCCAAGGCATCACCCAGGACGGCCTCCAGTGCCGCCGCTCCGGCAACCCCTGGTGCTACCAGCACCGGCCGCCGGCCGACTCGATGAATTTCGATGCGCGCCAGGAACGCGACGAGAACCAGGACCAGGACGCGCTGTTCGCTCCGCCCACCCGGCCGCAGCACTGAGGCCGGCTCGCCATGGGCGGTGATGGCCTCGCGCACCACCACCGAACCGCGGCTTTCGTTGAACGATCGTGCCCGGGGTCCGGCGGCAGCCGAGGCCCAAATACACGGTGGAAGAGCCTTGGTCAGTCGCGCGCGAGCAGCGTCTCCGCACGCAGCAGATAGCTCTCCAGCACCGCCCGGGCCCGCCCCACCTGGCCGTCCTCCAGCAACAGGGTGATGCGCTCGTTGTCGTCCACGAAGCCCTGGTGGATGGCTTGCGGATTGCCCAGGGCGAGGAAGCGCAGCCGGGTCTGGCCCACCAGCACCGCCAGCAGCCGTTCGGCCACCGGATTGCCACCCAAGCTGCCCAAGACCAGGTGGAAGGCCGCATTGGCGGTGCCGACGGCCATCCACTCGTCGCAGGCCTGAGCCTCTCGCGCCAGCTCCAGCTGGCCGCGCATCTGCTGAAGGGCGGCTCCTTCGGCCGGGCTCCACGGCTGGGCGGGCGAGGTGCGTCGCGCCATCAGCTCGTCCAGTGCCCCCAGCTCCAACTGGCGGCGCACGGCATAGACGTGGCGGGCCTGCGGTGCGTCGATGGTGGCCACGAAGACTCCACGATGGGTGCGGTGCTCCACCAGCCCCTCGTGTGACAGCAGCCGGAAGGCCTCTCGCAGGGTGTTGCGGCTGACGGCGAGATGCGCGCACAGGGTGACCTCGTCGAGCCGCTGCCCCGGGGCCACCCCACCGCCCAGGACGTGGGAACGCAGCTGGTCTGCCAGCGCTTCCGCCGCGAGGACCGGGGCCTGGTTCACAGGGTGACGATGCACTGCAGACTCCCTCGGATTGCGCCCTCGCCCTTGACAGGGGCATGGATTGTTCAACAATCTTGGCGCATGTCCCTGCCATCCGAGAACACCGCGACCACGGTCGACCTCAATGCCGACATGGGTGAGTCCTTCGGCGCCTGGACGATGGGTGATGACCGCGCCCTGCTCGACGTGGTCACCAGTGCCAACATCGCTTGCGGCTTCCATGCCGGTGACCCCACCGTGCTCACCCGGACCTGCCGGATGGCCGCCAAGAGGGGTGTGGGCATCGGCGCCCACGTCTCCTACCGCGACCTGGCCGGATTCGGCCGCAGCTTCATCGATCTGCCGCCCGCCCAGCTGCGCGACGAACTGGTCTACCAGCTGGCGGCCATCACCGGAGTGGCCGCCACCGTCGGCGCCCACGTGGGCTACGTCAAGCCGCACGGCGCCCTGTACAACGCCATCGTGCACCACCAGGCCCAGGCCGAGGCCGTCGTCGAGGCCCTGGTGACCATCAACAAGACCCTCGACAGGCCCTTGGCCCTGTTGGGGCTGCCCGGCGCCTTGGTACTCGACCTGGCCGAACAGGCAGGGCTGCGCGCGGTACGCGAGGCCTTCGCCGATCGTGCCTACACCGCCGAGGGCACTCTGGTCTCGCGCCGCCAGGAGGGGGCCGTGCTGCACGATGCCGACGAGGTGGCCCGACGGATGGTGCAGCTGGTGCGTACCGGCTCGGTCACCTCGATCGACGGCCAGCCGGTGCAGGTGCAGGCCGACTCGATCTGCGTCCATGGCGACTCCCCCGGCGCCGTCGCCATGGCGAAGGCCGTGCGCGAGGCCCTGGAGGCCGACGGCATCGCGCTGCGGTCCTTCGCATGAGCGACCAGGTGCGGCTGCTGGCCGCCGGCCGCAGGGCCCTGCTGGTGGAGACCGCCACCCCCGAGTTGCGGCGTCGCCTGCACCAGGCCCTGACGACGACTCCACCGGACGGTCTGGTCGAGCTGGTGCCAGCCGCACGCACCGTGCTGGTGAGCTGCGCCGAGGAGTCCGACCTGGCTGCCGCGGCAGCCCACGTCAGGGCCTTGGTTGACGCGGGGCTCCAGCAGGTGGCACACGAGTCGGTCGAGCCGACCGTGATCGAGGTGCGCTACGACGGCGAGGACCTGGAGCAGGTCGCAGAGCTCGTCGGGATCACCCCTGAGGAGGTCATTGCCAGGCACACCGGCCAGCTGTGGACGGTTGACTTCGCCGGCTTCATGCCGGGCTTCGGCTACCTGACCGGGGAGCAGGGTGGGCTCACCGTGCCGCGCCTGAGCAGCCCCCGCACCCGGATTCCACCGGGCAGCGTCGCCCTGGCCGACGACTTCACCGGCATCTACCCGCAGGCCTCCCCCGGAGGCTGGCAGCTGATCGGCACCACCGAGGCCGAGCTGTGGCGCACCGACCGCACTCCCCCGGCGCTGCTCGTGCCCGGGGCCGTCATCCAGTTCGTGGAGGTCCGATGACAACCCTCGAAGTGGTCGCACCCGGCCTTCGCACCCTCGTCCAGGACGCCGGACGTCCCGGTCTGGCAGCCCTGGGCATCAGCGCCTGCGGGGCCTGGGACCGCGCCGCGCACGAGCTGGGCAACCGACTGGTGGGCAACAGCCGTCAGGCGGCCTCACTCGAGGTGCTGCTGGGTGGCCTGCAGGTGCGCGTGCACGGAGGTGACCTGCTGATCGCCGTGACCGGCGCCGAGGGGCCGCTGAGCGTGGACAGTCGTCCCGCGGCGCTCTTCTCCCCCGTCCTCGTGCACGACGGCCAGGTCATCGAGCTCGGGCAGGTGACCCGGGGACTTCGTCGTTATCTGTCGGTGCGCGGAGGCATCGAGGGTGACCGGGACTTCGGTTCCTTGGCCAGCGACCCCACCCGCGGCCTCGGACTGCCCGTGGTCAAGACCGGTGACGAGCTGGCCGTCGGCCAGGCGCAAGGCCGTGTGCTGGGCTCAGGCGAGATGGGGGGCGTGGTCAGCCACCTGCGCGAGGAACTGAGCCTGCGCGCCGTCTGGGGTCCGCGCGACGACTGGTTCTCGACAGCGGGACGCCAGTCCTTCGTCGACCAGCTCTGGCACGTCACCGACCAGGCCGACCGCGTCGGCTCCCGACTGGCCGGTGAGCCGCTGGAGCGTGAGGTGGCCGGGGAGCTCGCCAGCGAGGCCACCGTGCGTGGCGCGGTACAGGTTCCTGCCTCGGGCCTGCCGGTGGTCTTCGGCCCGGACCACCCCACCACGGGTGGCTATCCGGTGATCTGCGTGGTCGACGGCCCCGATGCCGACCTGCTCTCGCAGGCGGTGCCCGGCCAGAAGGTGCGCTTCCTGGTCAGCAAGCCGCGCGTCCACCTCGGCTGAACCGCCGCGCGTCAGCGACAGGTGTCCAGGCCCCGCGCCAACATGTCCTTGTCGGCCTGGGAGACCCAGGCACCGTAGCGGTGCGCCACCTCCACGTAGCGGGCCGAGTAGTCGCACCACGACGCCCGGTTCGGCGGCATCCACGCCGCAGGCGTGCGGTCCCCCTTGGAGGCATTGGTGGACCCGTCGACGGCCAGCAGGTTCAGCGGGTCGTTCGCCGCCCGACGTCGTGTCTGGTCGTCCCAGCGCTGGGCCCCGTGCTGCCACAGGGCGGACAGGGCATAGACGTGGTCGATCTGCACCTTCCACGCCTGGTCCTTGGTGAAGGTGATCGTCTTGCCGGTGTAGGGGTCGTCCAGGGTGCCGGTGAGCACCACGCAGTCCTTCGCACCGGGGCGGGTGGTGATGCCCGTGAGGTCGCGGTGCAGCACGTCATTGCGGGTGTCACAGCCATTGCGGTCGACGTCGGCCCAGCGCGGGCCGAACTCGTCGCGGCTGTATCCGGTCTTGGGGGCGCGCCCCTTGACCGGGAGCGTGGGCAAGTGGTCCTTGGCGGCCGTCACCAGCTGCGGGTCCCTGATGGTGACGGTGGACGAGGCTGACGGGCGGGGGCTCGCCGGCGCCAGGCTCGATGCCGTCGTCGAGGGCGTCACGATCGGCGGATTCAGCGTCGGACCGCTGGTTGTGGAGGCAGTGGCAGAGGGGCGCGGTGCAGGGTGGAGGGTGATCACCGGTGCAGGGCTCGGATCGGCCTGGACAGTGGGGATCGGCTGACAGCCGACGCTCACCAGCGCCACCGCTGCGGTGAACCCGACCAGCACCGAGCGCCTCATTACCTGCACCTGTGGTCACACTCCCCCGGACCCATCGGCCCTCGTCATCGCGTCCTGTCCGGGCCCGGACAGCGCGGACGAGCCTAGCGCGGCCGTCAGGCGTCGGGTCGGGACAGGTGTCCAGCCACGGGTCAGCTGGTGATGTCCTTGCCCGCGAAGCGTGCCCAGGCGGCAGAGGCGAAGACGGCGATGTAGACCAGTGCCACCAGCGAACCGGTGGCCATCGTCTCGGTGTGGATGGGGCTGCGCATCACGTCGCCGAAGGCATTCCACCGGTCGACCAGCAGGTAGGGGTGCAGCCAGGAGACCTGGGGGATGCCGTCGAGGATCCACATCATCGTCGTGAGCAGCGTGGTGGAGATCATCGCGGCGATCGGTTGCTCGGTGAGCGTCGAGATGAACAGACCGATCGCGGCCAGCGCGGACAGCTGCAGCACCAGGTAGGCCACCCCGATCCCGAGCCTCCCCAGGGCCGCGCCGATGCCCATGGTCCCGCCGGACAGGGTGGTGACCGGGCCCAGGCCGAAGAGCAAGCCACCGGTCACCAGCCCCGCCAGCACGATCGCGAGCACGCCGATGGCCGCACCGATCACCAGGGACAGGTACTTCACGGCGAGCAGCCGGGTGCGCCCCGCAGGCACCAGCAGCTGGTAGCGCAGGGTTCCCTGGTTCGCCTCCCCGGCGATGGCGTCGCCGGACAGGGTGGCAACGGCCAGGGGCAGGAACAGGGTCAGCTCGACGGCCAGGGCCGCCAGCGCCACGAAGAATCCATTGCCCGCGATCGACGACAGGAAGTCGGGCCCGCGGCCCGGGTGCGGCCGGGTGGAGACCCGCACGGCGAAAGCCATCACGACCGGCACGGCGGCGAGGACCAGCAGGCCCGCCTGGTTGCGCCGGCGGCCTCCGATCAGGCGCATCTCACTGGCCAGCAGCCTCA
>NZ_JBHWOO010000138.1:0-17368 GCF_043424415.1 Luteococcus sp.
GTTGCACCTTGGACGCCCGCACCCGATGCAGGTGTCCATGGCACACGCCCTCCTGCCATGGGATGGACCCATGGCCGTTGAGACCAGAGGAGGTGGAGTACGCGTATGCGCAAGTATGAAATCGTCGTGATCATCGATCCCGACACCGATGAGCGCCAGGTGACTCCCATCATGGAGAAGCACCTCAAGAACATCACCAATGCCGGCGGCACCGTCGACAACGTCGATGTCTGGGGCAAGCGTCGTCTCGCCTACGAGATCCGCAAGAAGCCCGAGGGCATCTACGTCGTGGTGAACGTCACGGCCGAGCCGACTGCCGTCCAGGAGATGGATCGTCTGATGACCATCGACGAGCAGATCATGCGGACCAAGGTGATGCGTCCTGATGCCCACTGAGCCCACGCTCAGCTGAACGTCACGACCGTCCGGACAACATCCGGACAACACCACGACAGTCCTTCGGGGGCTGGTGGGTGAGAAACTGTCAGCAGCAGCTGGCAGGCTCATTCCATCCAGTTCCCACGTCCGACCAGACCGGAGACACAACATGGCAGGCGAAACTCCCATCACCCTCGTCGGCAACCTCACTGCCGATCCCGAACTGCGCTTCACCCCTTCGGGTGCCGCCGTGGCGAACTTCACCGTCGCCTCGACGCCGCGCCAGTTCGACCGTCAGACCAACGAGTGGCGTGACGGTGATGCCATGTTCCTCAATTGTTCGGTGTGGCGTCAGGCCGCCGAGAACGTCGCGGAGTCCCTCACCAAGGGAATGCGCGTCGTCGTCCAGGGCCGCCTGAAGAGCCGTAGCTACGAAACCCGTGAGGGCGAGAAGCGCACCGTCTTCGAGGTTGATGTCGACGAGGTCGGTCCCTCCCTGCGGTACGCCACCGCGAAGGTCACCCGCACGACGGGTGGCGGTTCCGGCGGTGGCGGCAACTGGCAGGGTGGCAACCAGGGTGGCGGCTACAACGCCGGCGGCAATGCCGGTGGTGGCCAGCAGGGCTTCAACAGCAACCAGGGTGGCAACGCCGCTGGTGGCTGGCAGTCCGCACCCCAGGGCCAGGGTGGCGACAACCGCGGTGGTGGCGTCGATCCCTGGGCGCAGGCCCAGAGCGACGAGCCGCCGTTCTGATCGGCAGGGCCCGCCAGGCCCAACCGTGACGGCACCATCCAGCAATCCACGAAAGACCATTCCCTCTGGGAAGGCACATTCCGGCGTCACGCCGGGCTCGCGGGACCTGTCCCGCAGACAAGGAGCACCACAATGGCCGGTCCACAGCGCAAGCCTGTGAACAAGAAGAAGATCGTTCCGATGAAGTCGGTTCGCATCGACAACGTCGACTACAAGGACGCCGCAACCCTGCGGAAGTTCATCTCCGAGCGCGGAAAGATCCGTGCGCGTCGCGTCACGGGCCTCTCGGTCCAGGACCAGCGCAAGGTCGCCATCGCGATCAAGAACGCGCGCGAGCTCGCCCTGCTGCCCTACGCGTCCACCGCGCGCTGAGAACAGGAGTAACCCAATGAAGCTCATTCTCACCGCACCCGTCGAGAATCTCGGCATCGCCGGCGACGTCGTCGAGGTCAAGGACGGCTACGGCCGCAACTACCTGCTGCCCACCGGCAAGGCGATCCGCTGGACCCGTGGCACCGAGAAGCAGATCGAGGGCATCAAGCGCGCTCGTGACGCCAAGGAGATCCGTGGCGTCGAGCACGCCAACGAGGTCAAGCAGCAGCTCGAGGGCCTGTCGGTCAGCTACGCAGCCCAGGCTGCCTCCGCTGAGGGCAAGCTCTTCGGCGCCGTCACCGCCTCCGACATCGCCCAGGCGATCAAGAAGGCCGGTGGCCCCGCCGTCGACAAGCGCTCGATCCAGATCGCCAAGCCGATCAAGCTCGTCGGCAGCCACATGGTTGGCATCAAGCTGCACGAGGCCGTGAGCGCCCACATCACCGTGGAAGTCACCGCTGCCAGCAAGTGATCCCCGCCCCCCGGGCCTGACCGTCCGGGGGCCAGGAACACATCAGCAGGGCCCGCACTTCGGTGCGGGCCCTGCTGTGTTGTGTGGGGCAGCTTGGTGTGGGGCCCTGCTGCGTCAGCGGGGGGCAGCTTGGTGTGTGTGGGGACGGTCTGGTGTGGGACGGCCTCCGCCGACCTGCTCGGCCGGCTCGTAGGTGCGCAGCCGCAAGGAGTTGGAGACCACCAGCACCGAGCTCATCGCCATCGCCGCCGCCGCGATCAGCGGGTTCAGCAGGCCAGCGGCCGCGATCGGGATGGCGGCCACGTTGTAGCCGAAGGCCCACACCAGGTTCATCTTGATGGTGCGGATGGTGCGGCGCGACAACTGGATGGCGTCCACCACGCTGCGCAGGTCGTCGCGCACCACGATGATGTCGGCGCTCTTCATGGCGATGTCAGTGCCCTGGCCCATCGCGATGCCCAGGTTGGCCGTCGCCAGCGCCGCGGAGTCGTTGATCCCGTCGCCCACCATGGCGACGGTGCGGCCCTCGTCGCGCAGCTGCTGCACCACCGAGGCCTTCTCGTCGGGCAGCACCCGGGCACGCACCTCGTCGATGCCCAGCTGGCCGGCGACGTGACGGGCCACCCGTTCCGAGTCGCCGGTGAGCAGCACCGTGCGCAGCCCCATCTGGCCGAACTTCTCCACCGCCGACGGCGCGCTCGGCTTGATCTGGTCGGCCAGCGTGACGACGCCCAACAGGCGCCCGCCGTGGCGCACCGCGACCGCCACCGACCCCGTGAGCTCAGCCTTCTCGATCGACTCGGCGGCCAGCCGCTCTGCCTCGGCATCGTCGGAGGCGGCGCTGGCATCCCGCCGCCCCACCAGGCACTCCTGGCCGTCGACGAGGGCCTTCGCGCCCCATCCGGGCAGGGCCTCGAAGCCGGTGGCACTCACCTCGCGCGGCGCGCGGCCACCACTGGCACCGCCGACGGCGGCGAGGTCGTCGGCGACCGTCACGATGGCGGTCGCGATCGGGTGCCCGGAGCCGCGCTCGACGGCGGCGGCCGGCACCAGGACATCGCTGGGGGTCAGCCCGGGGGAGGGGATGACGTCAGTGACGGCCATGGTGCCGGTGGTGAGGGTGCCGGTCTTGTCGAGCACGACGGTGTCGATGCGTCCCGAACTCTCCAGCGCGTCCTGGCCCTTCACCAGCACACCGAGCTGGCCTGCCCTGCCCACGCCCACCATCAGCGCGGTGGGGGTGGCCAGGCCCAGGGCGCAGGGGCAGGCGATGATCAGCACGGCGACGGCCACGCTCAGGGCGCGGGCAGGTGAGCCGGTGGTGAACCACCAGCAGAGGCCCACCAGCAGGGCCAGTACGATCACGGCCGGCACGAAGTACTGGGTGATGCGGTCGGCGAGCTTCTGCACCCGCGACTTGCGGCGCTGTGCCTCGTCGGCGATGGCTGCCATCTGCGCCAACCGAGTGCGGGCGCCGACGGCCTCGGCCTTGACCACCAGCCGCCCGGTGAGGTTCGTGGTGCCGCCCAGCACCTGGTCGCCGGCGACGGCCTCGGCGGGCACCGACTCGCCGGTCATGGCGGAGGTGTCGATGGTGGACTGACCCTCGGTGACGACGCCGTCCGCGACGAAACGCTCCCCGGGCAGCACCACATAGTGCTCGCCGGTGCGCAGCTGGTCGGCGGGCACGGTCTCGGTGCTGCCGTCCGGGCGCAGACGCCGAACCTCCTTCACGGCAAGGTTTCCCAGTGCGTGCAGCACCTCCCCGGCGCGGCGGCGGGCACGCGACTCGAAGTAGCGCCCGGCGAGCTGGAAGGTGACCATGCCGGCGGCCACGTCGAGGTAGACGGCATCGGCCCCGGCCGGGGTGTTGCCGAAGCCCAGCCAGTAGCCGGCCTCCTCGGTGGGGAAGGCAAGCGTCCACAGCGCCCACAGGAAACTGACGCTCGCCCCCAGTGAGATCAGGCTGTCCATGCTCAGGGAACGGTGCCGCAGGCCGCGGATCGTGGCCCGGTGGAAGGGCCAGGCACACCAGGTGACGATGGGCAGTGCCATCAGCACGCACAGCAGCTGCCAGCCGGAGAAGCGGACGCTGGGCACCAGCGCCAGCTGCAGGGTGAGCGACATCAGCGGGACGCTGAGCAGGGCGGCGACGGTCAGGCGACGGCGCAGCGACGAGGTACGCTCGGCGGCGGCGCGCTGGGTCCAGGTGTCGTCCTCGTCGTCGTGGACCGCGGCGCCGTAGCCGGCCTTCTCGACGGTCTCGATCGCCAGTGGCGCGTCGGCGGGGCCGAGCCCCTGCACCAGGGCGCGTTCGGTGGCCAGGTTGACCATGGCGGTGACGCCGTCGAGCCTGTTCAGCTTGCGCTCGATGCGGTTGGCGCAGGCCGCGCAGGTCATGCCCGAGATGTCGAGCTCCAGCTGCGGCAGCTCGTCGGTCGTCCCGGAGCCTGCCGTCGCCCTGCTTGTTGCCACGTCTGTACCCAGCCTTTCGTCTGGCCCCAGCCTACTGACCCGGCCGGAGGGTGCCGCCCGCGTCGCTGCTCGGGGGTGCTGCTGGGCCGCAACGTCGTGGCAAGGGGCAACACGGCAGGGGAAGCGGCCGTGCGCCGGGGCCCTACTCGTTGTGGCGGCGGGTGGCGCGGTCCCCGAGGGTGGTGAGCCGGTCGACCAGCGGCGAGGACAGGCGCTCCCGGGCGGTACGGCCGTCGACCACCTCGGAGGAAGACCCCTTGGGCAGCAGGCGGCTCGCCAGCCCCATGGCGTGGGCGGTCAGGTTCGGCGCCAGGCCGTGCACCCGGGTTCCGATGTGGCTCAGCGGTGAGATGAGGGCCACCGGACGCCCGGTCAGCACCCCGTCGACCATCTTCGAGGCCGCCTTGTGGGCATCCATGGACAGCAGCGGCAGGGAGGCGGCCGGCGCGAACCAGGCGTACTGCTTGGCCGCGTCGCCGAAGAACTTCGCCTGCACGTGCGATCCGGTGCGCATCAGGCCCGGGACGATGGTGGTGGCGGTGACGCCCGTGCCGGCCAGTTCGGCCGACAACCCCTCGACGAAACCGACCGCACCGAACTTCGCCGTCGAATAGGGCAGCAGGCGCGGGGGGCTCACCTTCCCGCCGATCGACGTGACGACGCCGAAGCGGCCGTGGCCGCGTTCGGTCATGCGCGGCACGACGGCCAGGGCCAGGTTGATCGGTCCCCACAGCATGATGTCGATGGCCTGCTCGAAGTGGTCGTGGTGGCTCGCCTGCCAGGGGCCGACCTGGATGATGCCGGCGACGTGGATGGCCACCTCGACCGGCCCGAGGGCCTGTTCGGTGGAGTCGACCAGGTCTCGCACCTGCTGCTCGTCGGCGACGTCACAGGCCATGGTGTGTACCCGCGCCTCGGGAACGCAGCGCAGGATCTGATCGCGTCCCTGCTGGAGGCTCTGCTCGTCGCGGGAGCAGATGGCCACGTCGTGGCCGCGGCCGGCCAGGTCGGTGGCGATCAGCAGCCCGAGGCCGCGGGAGGCCCCCGCCACCAGTGCGACGGGCCGGGTGCCGGGGGCGGGAGGCTGCGCCATGGCTCAGACCTCCACGACGCCGGACTTGCCGGCCTGGGGACGGTGGCCGCCGAGCACGCCCTTGGCGACCTCGAGCAGGGTTCCGGCGGCGTGGGGGGTGTCCCAGTAGCCGACGGAATCGGCGTCGACGCGGATCAGCGCCACCTTCGGGTCGGTGGACTCGCACTGCATCCAGGCCGCGACGCGGGTGTCCCAGAGCTCGTCGATGACGGACTGGTCCTTGACGATGACGGCAGTTCCGCTGACCGAGAGCTGGTCGCCGTCGGTGAAGGCAAGGTTGGTGCGGGGATCGGCCGCGATCTGGCGGGCCTTGTCGCTGTCGGCGACGGCGAAGAACCAGATGGTGGCGTCATCGTCGACGCGCTGGACGCCCATCGGTCGCGAGACCATGGCGTCCCCGTCGATGGTTGTCATCATGGCGATGTGCTGCTGACGCAGCATGGCCACGACCTCGTCGACGGACTTCTGCTCGGATTCGGTGCTCACGCTCTGTCTCCTTGGCTGGGGGCTTGTGCCTGTGAGCCTGCCCTGTCCGGGGGTCGCCCTCAAGGCTTTCAGGCCAAGGAGGTGCGCGATTACGCCGATGGCGTGGCGCGGGCCGGTCGGCTCAGCCCCTGCGATCACGCTCCGCCAGCTGCGTCAGCATCTGGTTGTAGGCGTCGAGGGACTCGTCGTCACCGGAGTCGATGCCCTGGTCGAAGCTGTCGCTCTCCTTCTTGTCCTGGCGGGCCCACTGGACGAACAGCGCCCCCAGGGCGACGGCCAGCGGGAACTCACCACCGGCCCAGGCGATGGTGCCACCCACCCACTGGTCGTGCGCCAGCCCCCGGGCCGCCATCCACGGGTGGCCGATGGAGTTCAGGAAGCCCTCGGCGTAGACGGAGGTCTTGCTCATCAGGATCACGCCGAAGAAGGCGTGGAAGGGCATGGCGCCGATGATGAGGCCCAGCCGCCCCAGGTGGGGCAGGGGATGGACCGGCTGGTCGACACCGATGATCAGCCCGTAGAAGATGCACCCGCTGACCAGGAAGTGCAGGTAGAACAGCTGGTGCAGCCAGTGCACCTCGAGGCTGCGGGTGAACAGGCTCGTGAGGTAGAAGACGTAGTAGGTGCCCGTCATCAAGACCAGCGCGATCAGCGGATGGTGGAGCAGGGCCACCAGCCGGGAGCGCATGAAGGTCCTGACCCATTCGTGCAGCCCGGCCGAGTGCTGCTCGCCACGCGGCGGCACGGCCTGCAGCACCAGCGTCAGGTAGCCGCCCAGCACCAGCACCATGGCGGCCAGCATGTTCAGCCCCAGGTTCATGAACATGTGGACGCTGAAGACCACCGGGGCATAGCGGCCGACACCGGAGCTGGTGAGCAGCACCACGATGACCCAGCCGATCACCCAGGCGGCAGTGCGTCCGGCGGGCCAGTGCTTGCCCTGCTGGTGGACGCGGTGCACGAGCCACAGGTAGCTCGCCACGGCGGCGACGGCCAGGCACAGGAAAAAGGGGTTGATGCGCCACTTGACCACCAGGTTCACCAGGGTGGGCCAGTCGGCCACGGAGTAGCCGATCGCGGCGACGTCGACGGCGAGGCGTGGGTTCTCGGTGGGGACGGCGCGGAAGGCGCTGGCGGCGGCGAACTGTCCCATCATGCCGATCACGGCCATCGCCAGGGAGGCGGCTGCGGAGCTGGACCACCAGCACAGGGCACCGATCACCAGCGCGGCACCGGCCCGTGCCAGGTGCCAGGAGGCGTCCTCGTCGGTGAGCGGGCCGGGCAGGGCGGCAGCGGTGACCACGTCGGCCATGACGGTGGTCACGGCCAGCACACAGCTCAGCAGGCGCATCCGGAAGCAGGCGATGCGGTCGCGGGCGTCGTCGGCGCTGAGGAAGAGCCGACAGGCCCAGGTTCCGGCCAGCAGCGTGAAGCAGACGGCGGCGATCATGCGGGTGTCACCGGTGAGGTCGTGGTTGAGCGGGACCCGGCGCTCGGTGGCGGCGATCGGGGCCACCAGTGCGACCGACTGCAGCAGCAGGGCGTAGAGCGCAGACTCCCAGTGCTTCCAGAAGGTGAGCAGGGTGCTGGCCAGGCCGAAGCCGACGGCGACGCACCAGCCCATTGACTCCCCGTGCGAGTAGCCGCCCGACAGGTCGCGGGACAGGACGGCCATCACGGCACTGGCGCCGGCCCCGACCAGTCCCGACAGGCGGGCCAGGCCGAGCAGTCGGTCCCCGACGAGCCGTTCGCGCTGGGGGCCCCGGCGGGGACGAATGAAGGCGGCGGTGGTCCAGGCGCCCATGGTGACCGCGGCCGCGATCCAGACCAGCAGGTCGACGGCGAACTGGGTGGTGTGTAGCACGAGAAGGCCTCCGGGAAGTCCCCGGCCGGCTGTCGGTGGGGATGTGGCCAACGATATGGCCTGTGCGGCGAGTGCCCAAGGAAGTGCCGTCGTGCACACCCCCACGGTGGACAACTGTGGACAAGTGGGCTCCTGGGGATGTGATGTGGATCACGTCGATTACCATCACCGCTTGTCAGATGGCGATTGGCGGGGTTGGGGCGGAGTTGTCCACAGCTTTGTCCACCGCTGGGGATAATTACACGGGCGAAATTCCAGCCGCGAAAGCCCGCCTGGACCGCCTGCAGTCCTAGTCAGTGGCCGGTCGGGAATCTGGTCGTCGGTCCATTTCCGGGGCCGTGGACAGCCCTGCGCCGGTCCGCGTCCCCAAGCTGCCCCCAGTTGTCCACAGCATCCACAGGGGGTTGTGGGAAAGCCTGTGGGGGGCGCTCGTGGCGGGCCGTGCATGGACGTCGTGGCCCGACCCCGAAAGGAGTGGGCCTTCCCGGAAGCCAGTGGCCCGACCCGGCAGTTGGTACGTCCGGGAGCACCCACTGACTTCAGGGTCGGGTGCCTGCCTTCAGGGTCGGTCGATGGCCCCTCCCGCCGCACCCACAGGAGTGTTGTCCGAGTGTTGCCCGTGCGCGCCCACCCCCTTCCGTTCCCCGGCGCGATGCTCCGACGATGGGCATGTGCGAACACGGATCATGGGCGACATCAGGAGCACCAGCAGTCTTCGGGCCGACGGCGTAGACGCCAAGGTCCTGCGCAAGGCGGTGTCTGCGGGAGAAGTGGACAGGCTTCGACGCGGCGTCTACCGAGCGCCCGGCGAACTCTCGCACACCGAGCAGCACCGCCTCATGGTGCTGGGCACGATGCCCGGGCTCTGTGACGAAGCCGTGGTGAGTCATGCGTCGGCCGGGGTGCTCCACGGCTTGCTGGTGAGGACGGCCAGCCTGGGGCGGGTTCACGTCACCCGTCAGGCGAAGGGGTGGCGCACGGCGCTGGTCCACGTCCACACCGCGGCCCTGCCCGACGACGAGGTCTGCCTCGTGCAAGGACTCCGCACCACCACGATCCGCCGGACCCTGTCGGACCTCGGCCGTTGCGAGGACCTGGGCTGGGCGGTGGTCGCGCTGGACGACGCGCTGCGGCGCAATCTCGTGGAATGCAAGGATCTGGACGCGCTCACGCTCGCGGCCAAGGGGCTTCCCGGCGCGCCGGGTCTTCGGGCCGCCGTGCAGCTGGCCGACGGCGAATCGCAGAGTGCGGGTGAGTCCCTGTGCCGGGTGGCCTTCCACCAGGCGGGCCTTCCGATCCCGGTGCTGCAGTACGAGGTGCGGGATGCCAAGGGACTGGTGGGCCGGGTGGACCTGTGCTGGCCGGAACAGAAGGTGATCGTCGAGTTCGACGGAAAGGTGAAGTATGGCGCCCTGCTCCGTCCCGGGGAGCGCCCGTCCGATGCACTCTGGCGCGAGAAGCAACGCGAGGATCGCCTGCGCGCGTGTGGCTACCGCGTCATCCGGGTGACCTGGGACGAGATCCTGCGGGAGCCTGAAGAGGTCTGCCGGCGGGTGGCGTCGGCGCTCTGGAAGTGAACGACCCAGAAGCGGTTGGAGCGGGTGTGGCCCTGGGGACGTTGTGGCTCCTGACCCAGATTGGGTGTGGTTTGAGCCGGACGAGTGTATTAGGGCGTGTCGGTGTGGTCAGAAGGCCAGCAGGTGCCCCGGTGCCGTTCTCCCGGACTCGTGCCGTCAGGCACCCCGTCGTCCCGATGGACACACCGTGTGGCTGGTTTGCCTGTGGTCAAAGGATCCTGCCTATGGACTGGGCGCGGGGCGACGAGTCTGCGCGTTCCCCGGAGGGCCAGGTCGGCGCTGGCTTTGGCGACTGGAAGTGGGGCGGACCCTGAAGGTGGTGGCATGGCCCTGAAGCAAGGGGTGCGGCCCGGGAGTTCCTACGTCGGGGTCGGGCTGCTCGGTTCAGGGTGGCGGGCCCCGGTTCAGGGTGGGGGTATTCGGTTCAGGGTGCGCTGCCATGGGTGGACACGCCCGTGTCCCGGCTCACAGCCAGGTACGGTTCCGGGCGCAGGCGCACCAGTGCGCGCCCCACGCCGAGCCCCGTCTGGTCCGGCCCCTACACCTCAAGGGAGAGCTCCTACGGACTGGTGCCGCCCAGGTCGGGCAGTCTCAGCGGCCGGCCGTCGAAGTCGGACCGGCTCCCGACGACCACGGTGGTCGCGCCGCTGCCGCGTCCAGCCCGGACGCCGGCGGGGGAGTCCTCCAGCACGATGCACTCGGCGATGTCGACACCCAGCCGCTCGGCGGCCAGCAGGTAGGGCTGCGGGTCGGGCTTGCCGCGGGTGATGTCCTCGCTGAGGACGCAGGTGCTCGGCATCGGCACCCCGGCCAGCTACATCCGTCGGGTGGCCAGGGCCCGGTCGGCCGAGGTGACCAGGGCCCAGTCATCGCCCAGGGCCGCGACAAGGTCCGCCGCGCCCGGCACCATGCCGACTCCCTCGCTGACCTCCAGCTCGCCGGCCTGGATCCGCAGCGCCTTCCTGCTCGGCCAGTGCCCGATCGTCGAGGAAGTGGCTGGTGGTGGCCAGCGTCGGGCGGCGATGGGCGAAGGCCAGCACCTGTGCCAGGTCGAGGCCGTGCAGCCCACAGAAGGCACGCCAGGCATTCTCGACGGCCACCGTGGAGTCCACCAGGGTGCCGTCCATGTCGACGAGGAAGGGGCGGGGCGCTCGGGTCATGGCCCCATCCTCGCCGATGGGCCGCTCAGGACGCAGTGCTTCCGAGTGCAAGGCGCAGGAACTGCTGGATCTTGGCATCCCAGTAGCCCCACTCGTGATCGCCCGGCGCCCAGTCCACCACCACCGGCACACCGGCATGTCCGGCGGCCTCGGCGAAGGTGTGGTTGTGCGAGGCCAGCCGGTCCTCGGTGCCGCAGGTCAGCCACAACCGGGGAAGACCCGCTGGATCGGCCTGGCCCACCAGGTGCACCAGGTCGTCGCCGGTGCCGCGGATCGGCTGCTCACCCCAGATTGGCGAGGGTTCGGTCATGAACTCCGGCGAGCGCGGCGAGCTGGCCATGTCGAGGCAGCCGCTGAGCGAACCGGCCGCCGCGAAACGACCCGGCTGGCGCAGGGCCAGCTTGAATGCCCCGAAACCACCCATCGACAGCCCGGCGACGAAGGTGTCCTCGCGCGCCGTCGAGACCTGGAAGGTCTCGGCCACCAGGCGCGGCAGCTCCTGGCTGACCCAGTCCCAGTAGCGCTCGCCGTGCACCTCGTTGCAGTAGAAGGAGCGCCCCGCATCGGGCATCACGACGGCCAGGCCGTACTCGGAGGCGTAGCGCTCGATCGAGGTGCGACGCAGCCAGATGGTGTCGTCGTCGGACAGCCCGTGCAGCAGGTAGAGCACCGGCGTGGCCGTACGCACCATCCCCGACAGACCGATCTGGCCACCAGTGGTCTGCGGCAGCAGGACGGTCACCGAGGTGCAGTGCCCCAGCGACTCGGAGAAGACATTGGCGCGGAACTGGATCATGCCCACACGCTAGACCCGGCGGTCCCAGTCCGCGTGTGCTCAGACCCCGCCCAGCCGGGTCATCGTCGACGGCAGCGCATCGGCCACCTCGGTGGCCAGGTAGCCCACCCGGCCGTGCGTCGAGTAGAGCGACTCGCCGGCCTCGGCATGAAGGTGGATTCCCCACAGCAGCGACTGCACGGGCGTGGCGCCGCGGGTCAGCAGGCCCGTGACCGCCCCAGCCGAGACGTCCCCGCTGCCGGAGGTGCCCAACCCCGAGTCACCGCTGGTCATCCGCCACAGCGCCCCCTGCCAGGCCACCCAGCCGGAACAGGCGACGGCGGCGCGGTAGCGAGCAGCACACTCCAGGGTGGAGGCGGGCAGCTGGTCGTCGTCCAGCGCCTCCACGTCGAGCAGCCGCGCCAGTTCCCCCGTGTTGGGGGTGAGTACCAGGCGCCCGGCCAGCCGCGCCACCAGCGTGCGGTCCAGGTCGGGCAGCACCGTCGCACCAAAGGCGTCCAGCAGCACCGGAACGTCCTCGGGAGCCTGCTCGACGACGGCCCGCACCAGGCGCTGCGCCCCCTCGGGATGGTCCAGGCCCGGGCCGACCAGCACCGCCTGGCAGCGGCCCAGCTCACGCTCCAACGCCTGCGCGGCGCCCTGACCGGTGATCGAGCCCCGCTCGTCGCAGTCCAGTGAGATGACTCCGCTCTCGGGCAGGGCGACGGCCACGTGCGGCGCCACCTGTGCCGAGACGGCCAGGCTCAACCGGCCCGCCCCGACGCGCAGCGCCGCCCGCCCGGCCAGCATCGCGGCGCCCGGTGTCGCCGCAGCACCGCCCACCACCAGCACCTGGCCGCGGGAGTACTTCGACCCCTGCGGGGTGGGCAGCGGCCACCGCCGCAGCAGTTCGGTGGTCACCAGCCGCGGGTCGTCCACCCGACCCCCGGCCACCTCTTGGGGAACGCTGCCGTCCAGCTGCTCACTCATCGCCGTCGGCCTCGCGCTCCCCGTGCAGACGGTCGGTGCCGTCGGTGCCCGCGGCGGGGGCGCCCACCTCGTCCGAGGCGCCCGGCTGGTCGGTGACGGTGATGCCGGCCTCGCGCAGGTGGCTGTCGATGTTGTAGTCGGTCACGGTCCAGCCGGTGCGGGAGTCCTCGTCGCGCACCAGGCGGCAGATCGCGGCATTGCGCAACCCATTGGTCTGGCTGCGTTCCAGCACCTGGTGCTCGTCCATGCCCTCGGCCACATAGCAGAAGAGCAGGTTGACCACGTCATGGGCGCTGACCAGGACGCACTCGCCCTCGTTCTGGGCGGCAATGTCACCCATCACGGCACGCACCCGGCCGGCGACGTCGGCCCACGACTCACCGCCCGGCGGACGGTAGTAGAACTTGCCCAGCCAGGCCCGCCGCTCGGCCTCCTCCGGGTACTTCTTGCGGATCCCGTCGGCGGTGAGCATGTCGGTGATGCCCATGTCGCGGTCGCGCAGCCGCTCGTCGATGCGCGGATCCAGCAGGTGGGCGTCGGCAGAGTCCTTCAGCCCAAACCCCTCGACGGCGATGCGGGCGGTCTGGCGGGCACGACGGAAGGGGCTGGTCCACACCCTGGTGGGGCGCTCGGACTCGTCGAGCTCGTGCAGCCACTGCCCCACGGCAGCGGCCTGACGCCGGCCCAGCTCGGACAGCTCCACGTCGGCATCGCGGGCGGGGGCGTCGATGCGCTCCAGGTGCTGGCTGGCGGCAAGTTCGGCAGCCACATTGCCCTCGGACTGCCCGTGGCGGACCAAAATGATCTGCGTTGTCGTCATTGCTCCACAGTAGGCGCCGGCAGGCAGCCTGCGGGCGCCGATCGGCTCCAGGCGAACGGTTTCGCGGCGGTGACGGCCCGCCGGCACTCAGCCCTGCCTGCGGCGTGCTGCCCGCAACCGGGTGGCATAGGCCTTGGAGGCCTCGGCGCAGACACTGCGCAGGGCCACCGCCTGGGTGCGGGGGTCGTAGCTGGTGGTGGGCCCCGAGACGCTCAGCGCTGCAACCGGGTTGCCGGTGGGCGACAGGATCGGGGAGGCGACGCAGTTGAGCCCGAGCCGGATCTCCTCGCAGTCGAAGGCGACGCCGTGGGTACGGATGCGCTCCAGCTGCGAGCGCAGCCGAGCAGGGTCGGTGATGGTGTGCGAGGTCCAGGCGGTGAGCGTGTGGGAGAAGACCTGCTCGGCGGCCACCGGGTCATAGGCGAGCATCGCCTTGCCGACGGCAGTGCAGTAGGCCGGCACGCGCCCGCCGATCCGCGACGGAGCCGGCAGGTGCTGCAGGCCGTGCAGCTTGTTCAGGTAGACCACGGTGGGCCCGTCGAGCACGGCCAGGTGGACTGTGCGGCGGGTGCGCTCGTACAGGTGGGCCAGGAAGGGAGTGAAGGTGTCGCGGATCAGCTCGGTCTCGGGCACCCGCACCGGCGTGGTCAGCTCCTGCAGCATCGAGCCGAGGCGGTAGTTGGTGCCGGCACGCTCGACGGCACCATTGCGCTCCAGGGTTCCCAACAGGCGGAAGGCCGTGGACTTGCTCAGCTCGGCGCGGCGCGCCAGTTCACTGACACCCACCCCGGTGGACGCGTCGGCACCGAAGGCACGCAACAGGGACATGGCCTTGTCCACGGCAGTCCTGGTCGGTGTCGTCTCGCTGGTCATCGCCAATTCCTCTCCGGACGGCCTTGTCCTTCGTGGCGCAGTCCCCGCCCGGCATCGGAACCCACCGCCCGGCGGTGTCTGCGCCGTCGGGATCCGTCCCAGTCTATCCGCGCAGGAAAGGGGCCGATCCTTCCTGCCACGGTCGTGGACAGCAAGGATCGGCCCTGTGGGGTGGGTCAGCGCACGACGAGGTCGTCGACGTAGAAGCGCGTCGGCAGCAGGAAGTCCTCGTTGGAGCTGATCTTCAGCGTCACGGTGCGTCCGGCGAAGGCGCTGATGTCGCCCGACTGCTGCAGCCAACGGTCCTTGGCAGTGACATTCGAGGCACTGGCGACCTCCCGACCGTCGATCGAGATGCTCAGGCGGTCGACAGCATTGCGGATGACCTCATTGCTCCTGACCTGCAGGGCCAAGTCGAGCCGGGTGGCATTGCGCGACAGGGTGAACGTCTGGCTGATGGCACGCTCGCCGCGGCGGCCGACGCCACCAAGGCTTGCCACGCCGGAGCCACTGCGGGCAGGGCCCTGGGTGGTGATGAGGCCGTACGGATCATTCCAGCCGACGCGCGACTCGAAGTCACCGTTGACCAACGGACTGGCGACGCCATCGTCGGGGGTGGGTTGAGGAGTCGGCTTCGGGGTGGGGTCGCCGGAGGCGTTGGCGTGGGAGCATTGCCGGCGACGGCTCGCACCGCCGCGGTGGCATCCACCAGGCCGGCGCCACAACCCTTGAAGCAGCCCTCGGGCAGCGGACGTGCCGAGTCCTTGAGGGTCTGCTCGATCTGGGCCGGGGTCAGCGAGGGCTTGGCTGCCCTTCATCAGTGCCACGACTCCTGCGACGTGCGGGGTGGCCATGCTGGTGCCCTGCATCGGCATACATCTTGCGGTCCACCTCGACCCGGGCGACGCCGTCGGCCTCGCCGAGCCGGGTCAGGAAATCGCCCACCTCGGAGCTGGGCAGCGGCTCGTCGAGGCGCACGACGGTGTTGCCGTCGCTCATGGTGCGCAGCCCGCTCACGGTGCGCGAGTGGGACACGAGCACGCCGTCGACGGTCTCGGTGCGGGTCTCGGTGCTGGCGGTGCTCAGCGAGGACTCGAAGGTGACGATGAACTGCGTCGGTGCGGTGTCCGGGACGTTGGTTCCGCCCAGGTATTCCGCTCCTGCAGGTGTTGCGGTGGCGAGGCTGCCGAACAGCAGGGCCCCGCCTGCGGCCAGGGCCGCTGTGGTGCGCGTACGGGACGCGTAGGTGCCTTTCGATCCACGGGGGAGTGGAGCCCCGGATGGGGCCTTGTCACCCTAGCTGAAGATCAGCTGGGAACGGCCCGCCGATCGGCCCCTGTCTGGCCGCGCAATTTCAACAGCCGATCACCTTCGCTGCCGCCTCTTCCTTCCCTGCTTGCCAGGGCGGGGATTGCGACAGACCGTGGAATGTCAAGTCACGCGACTCGGTCACTCACCCGAGGGCTCCTCGTCCAAGGACTGGTCCATGTCGAGGGCCGGCAGTGCCGAGCGCGGGTAGCTCACCGGCTTGGCCGGCACCCCCGCCACCGTGGTGTGCGGCGGCACGTCGTGCAGCACCACCGAACCGGAGCCGACCTTGGCGCCCTCGCCCACGCGGATGTTGCCCAGCACCTTCGCGCCGGCACCGATCATCACGCCCCGGCCGATCTTGGGGTGGCGGTCGCCGCCCTCCTTGCCGGTGCCGCCCAGCGTCACCTCGTGCAGCATCGAAAAGTCGTCCTCCACCACGGCCGTCTCACCGATCACGACGCTGGTGGCGTGGTCGAACATCAGGCCCTTGCCCAGGCGCGCGCCGGGGTGGATGTCGACGGCCAGCACCTCGGAGATGCGGCTCTGCAGGAACAGCGCCAAGGCGAAGCGCTCGCGCTCCCAGTAGAAGTGCGCCACCCGGTGGGCCTGGATGGCGTGGAAGCCCTTGAAGTGCAGCAGCGGGGTGGAGTAGCCACGGCAGGCCGGGTCGCGCTGCATGATGGCCTGCAGGTCGGCCAGCACCGCCCCCGGGATGGACTCGTCCTCGGTGAAGGCGTGCTGGATCAGGTCGCGCAGGGTCAGCGCCGTCATCACCGGGCTCTCCAGCTTGCTGGCCAGCAGGTAGCTCAGCGAGTCGCACAGCGTCTCGTGGCCCAGCACCACCGTGTTCAGGAAGCCCGCCAGCGCCGGTTCCTCGACGGCGTCGGTGGCTGCCTCCTCGCGGATGCGCTCCCAGATCTGGTCATTGGCCACCGCAGTGCGGTAGTGGGGCGCCGTGTCGGCCGGGCTCGGGGATGCGGTGCGGATCATGGCTGCCTCTCGCCGGTGGTGCACCGACCGCTCGGATGGCCGGTGGTCCTGGGATGGTGGACGGGTCCACGCTACGAGTTCAACGACTGCAGGGCCGCAGGGATTCCATCCCTCGGGCGGGTGGCATGCTGGAGGCCATGAGCGACGAACTCGCCAACCTCTACGACGACCAGGGCCGGGTCTGCGGCACCGCCGCCCGGTCGAGGATCCGTCGGGAGAACCTGCGCCACGGCGGCACCGGCATCCTGGTGACCAATTCGCGCGGCGAGGTCTACGTGCACCGGCGCACCGACACCAAGGACGTCTACCCCGGCTGGTACGACCTGGCGGCCGGTGGCATGGTCGCCGCTGGCGAGGAGCCCGAGGAGGCGGCGCGCCGCGAACTGGCCGAGGAACTCGGCATCGAGGCGCCACTGGTCTTCGTCAAGCAGGCCGACTACCGCGACGAGCAGCTGAACCTGCACGCCTGGCTCTACCGGGTGGTCTGGGACGGCCCGGTCCACCGCCAGGCCAGCGAGGTGGCCTGGGGTGGGTGGATGACCCCTGCCCAGGTGCAGGAGCTCGTCGACGACCCCGACCGCCCGGTGATGCCCGATGCCGTCGAGCTGTGGCGCGACGTGCTGGGCGCGCCGGGGGCCTGAACCGGCCGGCTCAGCTCAGCGGACCCTGGAAGCGCCCGTCGCTGGCCCCGGTCTCGGGCGAGGCCAGCGCCAGGGCCAGCCGCATCATCGCCTGGGAGAGCAGGGGATCGGCGTCCTGGCCGGATCCCTCGGGCAGCAGCAGGCGCACCACCAGCTCGGTGTCCAGCGCGCTGGAGCCGTGGCGGGCCATCGACCGCTGCCCGGCCACCTGCCAGCTGCTGTCCGCCGCGAGCTCGTCGGTGGGCTCGTCGACGACGAAGGCCAGCAGCTCGTCGACGGTGAAGTCGGCGCTGGCCAGGCGCGGGTCCTCGGTGACCGGCACCGGCCGCGACACACG
>NZ_JBHWOO010000139.1:0-19123 GCF_043424415.1 Luteococcus sp.
TGGTATCCCCAACGGGATTCGAACCCGCGCTGCCGCCTTGAAAGGGCGGTGTCCTGGGCCGCTAGACGATGGGGACCCGACCGGGCAAGTCTAGTGGCCTTCGGGCGCTGCTCAAAACCGCGTCCGCGCTGACCGTGGCTCAGTGGACGGTCACGTGCACGTGGTCGTGGTGGTTGACGGTGTCACCGCCACGGTCGGCCATCGGGCGCCAGCCCTCGTTCGCGCGGCTCACCGACCAGATGTGCTGGCGCCAGATGATGTACTTCACGCCGAGCCGTCCGGCATTGGCCTGCAGGTCAGTGGCAATCTGCGTCCCCAACGCCCGGTTGGACCGGTAGTTGGGGATCATCAGGTCCACCGCGTGGCCGTTCGGATGGTCGGGCAGGGGATCGGGCCGCACTCCGTAGATGGTGCGCACCTGCGGGTAGCGGGCGCGGGCGAAGCCGACGATTCCCTTGGCCGTCGAGGTCAGGGAGTTCAGGCCCGACGAACCGCCCGTGTCCAGGTTGCCGCCGACCGCGTAGGCAGCGCCGCCCTGTCCGGTGGCACCGCGGCTGGTCAGGTACATGGCGGTCACCCAGCGCGAGGCGCCGCGGACGATCACCTCGGCGCGGCCATTGCGCACCCTGCCCGTCACCTCCAAGCGGGTGCCGGCGGGCACCTCGTAGAGGTAGCGGGCCCGACAGAGGAGGGACGGATCGCGAGCTTCGTCGTCGTCCAGCGCGAGCCGATGGTGCCCGGCACCTTGGGTGCGGGAGCCCCGGAGGTGCCACCCACCGGTGTCAGGAAGTGGGAGTTCACCCAGCGCAGCTGGCCCTGCCACAGGATCTGCGAGACGCCGTTCCTCTTCACCCCGGTCAGGTCGAGCAGGCTTCCCTTGGGGATGTCGCCCAGGCTGCGGAAGTCGCTGCCTGCGCTGGTGCGGATCATCAGGGCGGTCGTGGCGCGGGCCCGCGAGGTGACGGCGGCCGTGCTCACCGGGCGGGTGGCGGCCGCCCCGCCCGTGATCCAGGCATTGTTCACCCACAGGGAGCGCCCGTTCAGTTTGATCTGGCTCCAGTCGCCCTGGGTGCGTCCGGTGAGGGTGACGGTGGTGCCCCGGGGCAGGGTGGTGACCACGGGATTGTCGATCCCGGCACCGGTCCGGACATTCACACCGGCCAGGGTGCGGGCCTGGGACCGCGATCCGGAGGCAGCGACGGTCGCAGTGCCGCGCACGCCGCTGAGGTACTGGGCGGCGACGAAGGCGCGGCGGCCCTGGTACAGCACCGGGGCCCAGCCCTTGGCCGAGGGGCCGGTGACGGTGACGGTCTCGCCGCGGGCAAGTCCGCCAATCACCGGATGGTCCAGGCCCGGACCGGAGCGGACGTTGAGGCCAACCGAGGCCGTCATGATCGAATTCTTGGCCTGGGCCATCTGGCCCACCACCAACTGGGTGCCACCAAGGAGCATGCTGGCGGTCACGGCCGAAGCCGAGGCCACCCTGGCAAGGCGCAGGACAGACACTGTGGTTTTCCTTCCGACGCGGCTCTTCCCCAGCCGCGTTGAGACAAGAAGGGCGACACCTGCCCTGACGCTTCCCCACGTCGTTGGCCGGTGTCGCCCCGATGAGGTGGACACTAGGGCCGGCGTCATGGAGTGGGTCAAAGCGCCCTCGAGGGTTGACAGATCGCCAAGAAATGCCCAAGTGCCTTTTCAGGAAGGGGAAAGGTCAGCATTCCGAAGCGTCTGCCGGTGTCGCTGTCGCCACCATTTCATCAGGTCGCCACTAAGGAATATGTGTTTAGGCATAGATTGAGCCGAGGGCTTTACCCAGACCTGTGCCGGAACCTCCAGAAGTCCTCAGGAGGAACCTCGCCAGAACCCTCAAGGGTGGGTGAACCGAAAGTTGAGCTTCACCCTTGGGGTTGAGGGTTGAGCACCCAGCACGCGGTCTCGTCGGCGACAAGCCGCGCCACGTGACCAAGCGCCCGGCCTGCCAAGCCGGCCTGCAGGTCGCCGCGCCCGATCGGTGTCGCCCCTGCCAGCTCGGCCAGCTGCCGGCAGGCGTCCTCGTCGCCCACCAGTACCGGCATCGTCAGCCCCGGGGTGGCGCACAGCAGGGCCAGCTCGTCGTCCGGGATCGAGGTGAGCGCCACCAGCAACGACCGCGACAGGGCGCGGGCCGCGATGCGGGCATTCAGCAGCTCGCGCTGGGAACCGATCCCCTCGGGGCAGCAGAGCACCGCCGCATCGGCCAGTTCCAAGCAGTCGGGGGAGCGCCAGGTGGCCATCGACGCATCGGCCAGCCCCAGGGCCAGGCTGGGCTGCTCGGCACGGAAGAGCTCCAGGGCGCGACGCTGCTCCTCATCAGGCTCCGAACGGGCCGGGGCGACGGTCCGCGCCGGAGGAAGACCCACCACCTGCTGGGCCCGTCGTGCCGAGCGTCGGTCGGCCAGTGCCGCCAGCGCGAACAGGACCAGCCCCACCCCGAGCACCACAAGGAATCCCTGCATGGGCCGAGCCTAGCGGCGTGACCCAGGCCGTCCGGTGCAGAACCAAGGGGGTGCTGCACGCGCACAAGACCGACCTGCCTAGGATTCGCACATGACCGGTTCGAGTCCTGCGCGTCCCCACCTGCTCACCGCCCCCCGCGCGAAGATCCGCGACTGGCCCGCCTTCAGCCTGTGGGCACTGTCCGGCGCCATCGTCGCCCTGGCCGGCTTCTCCCCGCTCAGCTGGGGACTGGTGATCGTGCCGGCCGGCATGCTCGTCGGGTTGGCTGCCCTGCTGCTGACCCGCGGCAATGGGCTTTGGGGCCTGCTCGTAGGCCCCGCCGCCATGATGTTCGCGCTGGCCTGGCTCAACCGTCGCGGCCCCGGCTTCGACTGCCAGCGCGTGGCCTACGAGTGCGTGATGGACGCCAGCCCCTGGCCATGGCTGCTCGCCGGACTGGCTGTGGTGGTCCTGTCCGCCCTGCTGCACCGGTGGAGCACCCGGCGCGTCGTGACCGCCTGAACCCCGCTGGGCCTCAGCAATACCCGGGAACACCAGAAGGGCTCCGAGGAGAACCTTGGAGCCCTTCTGCGTACCCCCAGTGGGGATCGAACCCACGACCCATGGATTAAAAGTCCACTGCTCTGCCAACTGAGCTATAGGGGCAACCCGACAAGGATAGCCGCCCCGAGCGGCCAGGCCGCACCCGGGCGCGCCCGGGCGCACCCCCGGACCGTCCGGCTCAGGCCTTCCGGCAGTGGACGCGGTGCTCAGACCAGCCAGGGCGGGTCCATCTCCACCGGCACCGCATGGCCCTCCCACTCGCGCCACCACGACTCCGCCCCCTCGGGCCTGATCTGGTCGCGAACCCTCGGCACCTGGTCGCGCAGGTCGTACTTGAGACGGGCCAGTAGCAACAGCTCGCGTTCGTCGTGCTGGCCCTGCTCACTGAGGTAGGTGCGCTCCAGCTCCCAGATCCGGCGCCGGGCGGTGATGATGCTGCGCCCCAATGCCACCTCGGCCGTCGTCGCCCCCAGGTGCACCTCGGCGGCACGCATCCAGCCGTAGTCGCGAAAGATCCGCAACAGGCCCGGATCGATCGTCAGCGCATCGTGCACGTCGAACTCCGGCTCCACCACCAGCGCACCGTGACGACGCGCCAGGGTCGCCTCGTCACGCTCGGTCTCGTCGGACTGGATCTCGGTGGCGCGCAGCATGATCGAGAACAAGTCCTTGGTCGCGAAGGACTCGCTCGGCGCGATCGAGGGCGCATTGCAGGTGACCACCCAGGTGGTGGTGCAGTCCAGCGGCCCCATCGCCATCTCGGCGGGCAGGTTCTCGCGCACCCCACCGTCGACGTAGTTCTCGTCGTCGATCGCCACCGGGGTGAAGACGGTCGGGATGGAGCAGGAGGCCAGCACCCCACGCGAGATGTCGTGCGGCTCGCCGGGCACCGGGATGTCGTCGCGGTCCACCAGGCGGCCGTCCTCGCGCATGAAGCGCAGCTCACCGCTCTCCAGCCCCACCACCGCGATGCGCAGCGTCATGCCTGATCCGGGCACCCGCGAGGAGTCGAACAGGCCGCCCTCGCCCAGCAACTCGCGCAGGATCGGGCCCGGAATGTACATCGAGCGCGTCTTCTCGGCGCCGGTGAGGATGAAGGCCAGGTCATTGCCGACGCCGCGCAGCCGACTCAGACCTGCCAGCAGCGTCACCACCTGCGTGGGGCTGAGCTCGGGGGTCTCGACGAGCGGGTCGCTGGTGGCCATCGCCAGCGTCTGCATCTGCCCAGTCAGCTCCTCCTGGGCCTCCTCGGGGTTGCCAGGCTCGGCCAACTCCTCCTGTGGCTCGTCCTCGGGCGCCAGCTGGACGCCGCGGGTGAAGGGCAGGGGCAGCTTCGGCAGGCTGCGCGGGGTGCTGCGCCGCGCCTCGCGTTCGCGCTGCAGCAGTGCCTGGATCTCGGGACCGCGCGCCCGGAAGCGGCGAAACCACGCCCGCTCGGTGAACATGTCGCCCTGGCGGCGCATCCCCAGCCACAGCTCCTCGAGCTGCGCCACCAGTTCCACCTGCTCGCGGGGATCGTCGCTCTGGGCCAGCAGCGCGGCCAGGATGGAGCCCGCGGAGGTGCCGACCACCACCGTCGGGGCGAGGTCCGCGTGCTGGTAGAGATAGCGCAGCGCGCCCAGCTGGAAGCTTGCCTTGGAGCCGCCGCCCGAGAGCACCAGCCCCTGCCTGTCCTGGGTGGGCGGGCCGAGGGGCCGTCCCAGTGACTGCCAGACCGAACGTGCCATGCCCCCAGCCTAGTTCGCCGCCAGCCAGCGCCACGGGCCGCCGCTCTGGGCGGATGCCAGAAAGGGTGGGGGACAATGGTGTCGTGCAAGAACAGTTGAGTCCGCCCCCCGCTCCCCGGACCAGTGCCCCCGTGGACCTCACCCGTTTCGCCTGGCTGTCGATCGCGGCCGCCCTGGCGACGATCACACTCAAGGCCTTCGCCTGGCAGGTCACCGGCTCGGTCGGCCTGCTCTCGGACGCGGCAGAGTCGCTGGTGAACCTGGCCGCCGCCATCATCGCCCTGATGGCGCTGCGCCTGGCGATCAAGCCGCCGGACCGCAACCACAACTTCGGCCACTCCAAGGCCGAGTACTTCTCGGCCGCCGCTGAGGGCGCCATGATCTTCGTGGCCGCTGGCGTCATCATCCTCACTGCTGTGCAGCGCTTCATGGAGCCCCAGCCGCTGGAGAATGTCGGGATCGGCCTGCTGGTCTCGGTGCTGGCCTCCATCCTCAACGGCGGGGTCGCCTGGGTGTTGCTGCGCGCCGGACGGAAGTACCGCTCCATGACGTTGACCGCCGACGGCAAGCACCTGCTCACCGACGTGTGGACCTCGGTGGGCGTGGTGCTGGGCGTCGCGCTGGTCTGGCTCACCAAGTGGCCGCGGCTGGACGCGATCGTGGCCATGGCCGTCGGCATCAACATCCTGTTCACCGGCGCCAAACTGATGCACGAATCGGGCATGGGACTGATGGACGTCAGCCTGCCCAAGGCGGAGAACAACCGCATCCGCGAGATCCTGGAGGGATTCACCGCCGACCACGTCATGTTCCACGGGGTGCGCACCCGCGAGTCGGGCAACCGCCGCTACATGGACATGCACCTGCTGGTGCCCGGCGCGTGGAGCGTGCAGCAGGCGCACGACCTGGTGGAGGACATCACCGAGGCGCTACAGGTAGAGTTCGAGGACCTGCACGTGATGATCCATGCCGAGCCCATCGAGGATCCCCGCTCCTACGACGACTACGACTTCGGGCTCAACTGAGCTGCGATGACCGTGATGCCACGCCTCCCTCGGCGGTTCCCGGTGCCCCCCGGCTGCGGGGAATCCCTAGGATGAGCCCATGAAAGAACAGGCCGCCGCCATCGTGCCAGGGTGGGACGAGTACTTCCTCGGAATCGCCACGGCCGTCGCCGCCCGCGCCAAGTGCACGCGGCGGAGGGTCGGTGCGGTGCTGGTGATCGACAAGCGCATCATCGCCACCGGCTACAACGGGGCCGCCCCCGGCCACCCCGACTGCCTGGAGGGGGCCTGCCCGCGCGGCCAGCTCTCCTACGACCAGGTGCCCGGCCTGGGCGACTACGACCGTCCCGGCACGCCCGGCTTCTGCATCGCCATCCACGCCGAGGTCAACGCCCTGCTGTTCAGCACCAGGGACACCAAGGGCGCGAGCGCCTACATCACCGACGAACCCTGCCCCGGCTGCCGCAAGGCGCTGGCTGCCGCCGGCATCGTGCGGGCCGTGTGGCCCGACGGCGAGCTGGACGCAGGCTCCCTGGTCAGTTGGTGAGGCTGCTGTCCCCTGAACGGGTGACAAATTGACCCTTGAACCTGAGCTGATCCTGACCGAATGTCGGATTCTCGACTTCAACTCGTGTTCACATTTCACAGCGCGCATGATGGACACAGCGCCGCAGGTTCGGGGGAACCCGGTGGTAGAGGCACTTCGGGGGAAGTGCCATCCCAAGCCGTGGGACCGCATCGGGGGATCGGTCGGACGCTGGGAACGGAGGGCCCGCCGGCACGGCCGACGGGTCCTCGTCCGTTCCCCGGCAGGAGCTGCCCGGATCATTCCAGGCCGGATCACTCCAGGCCGGATCACTCCAGGGCGAGCAGGAGCTCCCGAAGCACCGCCGCCACGTCGGAGGCCAGCTCCATCTCGGCCAGCGTCGCCACCCTGGCCCCCACGCCAGGGTGCTCCATGAGCAGCTGACGGACCCTCTCCTTGGTGAAGATCGGCATCTGTGCCTGGTCGAGGAAGGCCAGGGCCCGTTCGTCGACGCGGTTGTCGGCCTCTCGCGCGCCCTCGAAGACGGCCCGGGCACCGGTCTCGGTGCCCACCTCACCCAGCTCGACCACCTGGTCGACCCCGGCCCCCACCAGCACCAGCCGGTAGCGGCGATGTGCCGGCACCAGCTCCACGTCGCCGGTGGCACCATGGATGCGAACCTCACCCGTCGACTGGGTGTACTCGAAGACGGTGCGCGCCTGGCGGCCGCCGCTACGGTCGTCGTCCTCCACCAGCTCATAGCGGCCATCGGCCCCCGCGACGATCCGCAGCTCCAGGCTCTCGGGCAGCTCCACCCGCAGCCAGTCCACACCGGTCAGCGGGATGATCGCGCCCGCGCGGGCCATCACCGGGATCTGGCTGATCGGCCGATGCATCGTCACGGCGCGGCCTCCGGTGTAGGCCAGGCCCGTGAACAGGTCCACCCACCGCCCGGCCGGAAGCCAGGTCGTCACCGGCGCGTACTGGCTCTGCTGCTCCACGGGGCAGGTGATCGGCGCCACCAGCAGGTCGCGTCCGAACCAGTACTGGTTGCGGGCGGCATAGGCCTCGATCCGCTCCGGATCGCTCCAGTAGACCGGGCGCACCAGCGGGCGCAGCTCCTGCGACCCGACGAGGTTCTCCGTGAACAGCCACGGCACCATCCGGTGGCGAAGCCGCAGGAAGTCACCCATCACCTGCTCCGCGACGGGATTGAAGCGCCACGGCTCCTTGCCGCTGAACACGCCATTGGAGGCGTGCAGCCGGTTGACGGGGGAGAAGACCCCGAACTGCACCCAGCGGGTGGCCAGCTCGTCGTCCTTGGTGCCGAACATGTGCCCGCCGATGTCGTGGCTCCACCAGTCGTAACCAATGTTCGAGGCCGTCGAGGTGAACCAGGGCTGGAAGTCCAGCGACTCCCAACTGATCACCGTGTCGCCGCTGAAGCCCACCGGGTAGCGGTGCGAGCCCGGCCCGGCATAGCGGCTGAAGGTCAGCGGGCGACGACCGTCGCGGCCCGAGTCGAGGAAGTGCAGGTGGTTCAGCATCCACAACGGGTCCAGCCCGGGGATGCGCGAATTGCTGCCCTGCTGCCAGTCCAGCCACCAGAAGTCGACGCCCTCGTCCTCCATCGGATGGTGCACGTGCTCGAAGTAGGCCCGGATGAAGGCGGGATCGGCGAAGTCGAAGGAGGCCGGCAGCTCGCTGGCCGGGTCGATGCCCAGCGCCTCGGCCATCGCCGGATAGGCCTGCTCGTAGGCGCGGATGCCCTCGGCAGGATGCACGTTCAGGCTCACCTTCAGCCCGCGATCGTGCAGCCAGGACAGGAAACCGACGTGGTCGGGAAAGAGATTGCGGTTCCACGTGTAGCCCGTCCAGCCAGCCCCGAAGCGCGGGTCGATCTCGGTCAGGTGCCAGTCCATGTCCACCACGGCGACGCTGAAGGGAAGCCGCTCGGCCTCGAATCGCTCGATGAGCTGCTGGTACTCCTCCTGGGTGTAGGCGTGGTATCGGCTCCACCAGTTGCCCAGGGCGTGGCGGGGCAGCACCGGCTGCGGGCCGGTGATCCGGTAGAAGTCGCGCACGGCATCGGCGAAGTCATGGCCGTGGGCGAAGACGTAGACGTCGACGGCGCCCGTCTCGCGCTGGGCCACCCAACCCTGATCGTCGAGGGCCAGCGAGGAGCTGTCGTCCAGGCTCGCCACGCCCAGCGTGTTGGCCAGACCCGGCTCCACCTCGGTGGCGCCGTCGACCGCGTCCAAGGTGCGGGCGGTGCCGCCCAGCTGGGTGGGGATGCCGACGAAGCCGGCGAACTTGCTGTCCGGCTCCTCGCCGGGGCGCCAGACGGAGTGGTAGCCGCCGGTCAGCTCCTGCACCTTGAGCGTCTGCGGGGTGAACTCGCCGCCGCTGTGGTCCAGGTGGAAGGCGCTGGTGAAGATCTGGGTGCGCTCCCCGTCGCGGTGCACGCGGAAACGGGGCGTGGGCAGGTCGCGGTGCAGCACCACCTGGGTGGCGCGGTCCTCGAAGCTTCCGCTGGGCGACCACTCGATGCGCACCAGGCGCTCGGTCAGCACGGTGAAGCGGGCATTGCCGCTGGTCACCACCGACTCGGCGGGTGCGACGGGGCTGGTGGGCAGGCGCAGGTGTGCGGGCAGCGTGGGCATGCCATCCACTCTACGAGGGGTGCGGGTGGACACGACCTCGGTCAGCTCCAGGGGCTGTGGATGCCGTTGGTGTGGTGGGCCCGGTCGCAGCCGCACTCGCAGCCGCACTCGCGGCCGTCGGCGTGGCCGGCGCTGGTGACCACCAGCTGGCTGAGATCGGCCTCGAGGACGGTCAGGGCTGCCTGTAGCCCCGTGGTCGTGCACGGCAACTGGATGTGGGCCGACGGGTCCTGCGAGAAGGCAGTCTCCCAGTCGAGGCTGGTCGCGCTGTAGGTGTGGATGGTGGTGCTCATGGTTCCACCTGTAGCTCCTGCACGGCGGACCCCCTGCCTGCCCGCCGTGATGGAACGAATTGGGTGCCACTCCAAGGCCCTGGCGAAACCCAGCCAGGCGGTCGTCATATCCGGCTCCCTCAGCCCCGCTTCCAGACCGGGTGCCGGATTGTCACGAGGTTGGGGGGACAGGGCTACTGCGGGGGCTGTCCACAAACCACATCGTGGGTGGTCGATGATGCCGATGCTGCAGCGAAGGCTCCCCACGATGTGGTTTGTGGACGCGGTGGTCGGCGTCCGGGCGCTGACGGGGCAGTGAACACTCGGTGAAGCGGCGCCGATCGACCGGCCCCCGCGCACGGGCGCGCCCTAGCGTGGCAGGCATGGACGCCCCGACGACCGGCAACGAGACCTCTCCTGGCCGCAAGAGCTATGTGGTCGACACCTCCGTACTGCTGAGCGATCCTCGCTCGCTCACCCGCTTCGACGAGCACCACGTGGTGCTGCCGATCGTGGTGATCACGGAGCTGGAAGGAAAACGCCACCACCCGGAGCTGGGCTACTTCGCCCGCACCGCGCTGCGCCTGCTCGACGACCTGCGCATCAGCCATGGCCAGCTCGACACACCCGTCCCGGTCAACGACGACGGCGGCACCCTGCACATCGAGCTGAACCACGCCGCCCCGCAGCTGCTGCCGCCCGGCTTCCGCCTCGGCGACAACGACTCCCGCATCCTGGCCGTGGCCCTCAACCTGGCCAGCGAGGGCCACGAGGTGGTGGTGGTCAGCAAGGACCTGCCGATGCGCGTCAAGGCCTCGGTGGTGGGCCTGCAAGCGCAGGAGTACCGCGCCGAGATGGCCGTCGAGTCCGGCTGGACCGGCGTGCGCGAGCTCGACGTCCACGACGCCCAGGTGGACTCGCTCTACGAGCACGGGCACGCATCCATGCCCCAAGCACAGGGGCTGCCCGTCAACACCGGCCTGGTGCTGCACGCCGACAGTGGCGCCAGCGCCCTGGGGAGGGTCCTCCCCGACGGAAGCGTGCGCCTGGTGCGCAGTGACCGGGAGGCCTTCGGAGTGCGTGGCCGTTCCGCCGAGCAGCGCATCGCCCTGGACCTGCTCCTGGACCCCGAGGTCGGCATCGTCTCGCTGGGTGGCAGGGCCGGCACCGGCAAGAGCGCCCTGGCCCTGTGCGCCGGGCTGGAGGCGGTGCTGGAGCGTCGCCTGCACCGCAAGGTGGTGGTCTTCCGGCCGCTCTACGCCGTCGGCGGCCAGGACCTGGGCTACCTGCCCGGCACCGAGAACGAAAAGATGTCGCCCTGGGGCCAGGCCGTCTTCGACACCCTCGGGGCGGTGACCAACAAGTACGTCATCGACGAGGTGCTCGCCCAGGACATGCTCGAGGTGCTGCCGCTGACTCACATCCGCGGACGCAGCCTGCACGACGCCTTCGTGATCGTCGACGAGGCCCAGAGCCTGGAGCGCAATGTGCTGCTGACCGTGCTGAGCCGCATCGGGCAGAACTCACGGGTGGTGCTCACCCACGATGTCGCCCAGCGCGACAACCTGCGGGTGGGACGTCATGACGGGATCGCCGCGGTGGTGGAGAAGCTCAAGGGCAATCCGCTGTTCGCCCACGTCACCCTGACCCGCTCGGAACGCTCGCCGATCGCGGCGCTGGTCACCGAGATGCTCGAGGACGGAATCTGAGGCGAGAAATGCCACGACACCTCATTCCACACGGCACAATGTGAATCCTCGCCGTGGAAGTCCACGGCGAACAGCCCCCAGGAGGACCCATGGCCCCGCGCCCCACCCGTATCGGACCCGACCTGGCGCGCAGCTGGTTGCTCGTCAACGCCCTGCATCCCGAGGACTTCGACGCGGCCGTCGAGAGCGAGGCTGACGTGGTGGTGCTCGACATCGAGGACTCGGTGCCCCCGGCCCGCAAGGAGGAGGCACGCGCCAATGTGGTGGCCTTCTTCGAGCGCGGCGGCGAGGCCTGGGTGCGCATCAACGGCTTCGGCACCACCTGGTGGGAGGCCGACTGTGACGCGCTCGCCCCGCACGAGAAGATGCGTGGCGTGATGCTGGCGATGGTCGAGACCAGCGAGCACGTGCAGAAGACCGCTGAGCGCCTGGGCTCGCAGAAGCTGGTGGTGGCGATGGTGGAGACTGCCCGCGGCATGATGCTGGTCGACCGCATCGCCCAGTCGCGCTCCACCTTCCGGATCGCCTTCGGGCTGGGGGACTTCCGTCGCGACACCGGCATCGGCGACGACATCGTGGCCCTGGCCCCGATCCGTACCCAGCTGACGGTGGCCTCGCGCGCCGCCACCCTGCCCGGCCCCATCGACGGTCCGGCCGTCGGCGCGATGGGTGCCAAGCTGGCCGCCTCGGCCGACGTGACGCAGAAGTTCGGCATGCGCGGCAAGATCTGCCTGCTGCCGGAGCAGTGCCCGATCGTCAACGAGGTGCTCTCGCCCTCGGCCGAGGACATCGAGTGGGCCACGGGTTTCCTGGCGGACTTCGACGCCCACGGTGGCGAGATCCGCAGCGCCTCGGACACCCCCAAGCGTGCCCGGGCCCGTCGCCTGATCGGCCTGGCCGAGGCCTTCGGCATTCCGTCGGGGGTCTCGAGCGTGGTCGACTGACATGTAGGTCCTTCCTGTCACTGGCAGGTCAGGCGCGCCCGTGCTGGTTGCGCGGGGGCGCCTGTTCGTTGCCCGGGCAGGCATCAACTCACGAGCCGATTCCTGCGCGATCGTGGGAACACGCACCGCGGTCAGCTCGTCCATGCGCAGCATCCGGGCAGCCTCGTGGGCCACCGCCGCGATCCCGACGTCCCGCTGCCCGCACCGAGCGGGCATGCACGTCCAAGACAATCGTCGTGTGCTCTGTGAACACCGGGGCCGCCGATTGCATGTCGGCATCCATCAGCCCAATCTCGGAGATGATCCACGAATCTGCACTTCTGGGCCCTGGCCCACACGACCACAGCAACCCGCCGTCCTCATGGGATCTGAGGTGGTGCGCGCGCGGCTCGCGTAGGATGCGCGGGTGCGTAACCCGCGAGCTGCCGTCTTCGACATGATCATGTCCCTTGCCGTGATCATGGTGCCCTGCGTGCTGATCTATGCCCTGTTCACCCACACCCCCGACGAGCCGGAGGTGCCGGTGGCGCAGTGGGGGCCGGTGGTGGCCGAGGCGCGCAAGTCGGCGCCCTACCAGGTGATGGCCCCCACCGCTCTTCCCGACTCGTGGAAGCCTGTGCGGGCGCGCTTCCACGGCAATGAGCTGCAGCTCGGCTTCCTCGCGCCCGGCGACGTCTACCACGAGGTGAAGCAGCGCCCCGGCGCCACGCAGCCGGGTTTCGTGCGCGACATCACCCGCGGCGGCATCGAGGAGGGCACCAGCACCGTCCAGGGCCGCACCTGGACCCGCTACCTGAGCGAGGACGAACGTAGCCGCTGCCTGGTCAGTGTCACCGGCAAGGACGGCGACGCGGCCAGCAAGCCGTCCACGACGGTGGCCTGCGCGGACCTTCCCTACGAAGGCGTCGAGGCCTTCGTCGGTAGCTTCGGCTGAGGGCTGCCAGGGCCGGGCGGTGTCGGCGGCCCGCCTCGACCACCTCGGACCATACGAACACGAGGCGGGGTGTGAGGGAAAGCCTCACACCCCGCGTTGCTTCTTTGACCACGCCCCGTCTCAGATGGAATCGGGCGGTGTCGGTGCGCCCTTCGGGGGCGCGATCTTCGGGTAGCTGCCCGTGGCGGCGGCCGGGCGGGCCTGGCTGGCGTCGACGGGCTGCTTCGCCGCCATCCGGTACGGGGCAGGGACCCACCCGGTCTCGACCAGCTTCTTCTGCACCAGGATGGCCACGGCCATCAGCATGGCACCGACGGCCAGCATGGCGAGGATCCCGGCGACGGAACCGAGCTTGGCCGCGCTGCCCACGAGGGCGCCGAACCAGCCGAAGTCGGCATCACCGAAGGTGGTGTTGGCATCACCGAAGCTGCCCAGCACGCCCAGCAGCACGGCGGGCAGGAAGGTGATCAGCAGGCCATTGGTGAAGGCGCCCAGGATCGCTCCGCGACGACCACCGGTGGCATTGCCGTAGACACCCGCGGCACCGCCGGTGAAGAAGTGCGGAACCAGACCGGGCAGGATCAGCGCCATGCCGAAGGAGGGGCTGAGCCAGGCGCTCTGCAGTGCCAGGGCGGTCAGGCCGCCGACGAAGCTCGACATGAAACCGACCAGCACGGCGTTCTGGGCGTAGGGGAAGACGATCGGGGCGTCGAGGGCGGGGATGGCGCCGGGCACCACCTTGGCTGCGATGCCCTGGAAGGCGGGCACGAGCTCACCGAGGATGGTGCGCACGCCGAACAGGATCACCGCGACGGCCACGCCGAATTGCAGGCCCTGGGTGACCGACTTCATCAGGTAGTTGCCGACGTTGAGGGCGCCACCGTCGAAGGACTTGTAGGCAGCGTCCCGTCCGGCGCGGGCCAGGAAGAGCACGGCCAGCACCAGGTACATCAGCACCATCGACAGGGCGGTCGAGACCATCGAGTCGCGCAGGAAGCGCAGTGACTCCGGCAGGTTCATCTCCTCGGTGGAACGGCTCTTCTTGCCCACGGCCTTGCCGACCGCGCCGGAGGCGATGTAGCCGGCGGTGCCGAAGTGGCCGATGGCGATGGAGTCGTCGCCGGTGATCTGGCGGGTCCACGGCTGGCTCAGCGCCGGGAGGCTGACCATCAGGATGGCCAGCAGCAGGCCGCCGACGCTGACCACGATCGGCGCACCATAGCCGGCGCTGGCCAGCACGATGGTGAGCATGGTGGCCATGAAGAGCATGTGGTGGCCGGTGAGGAAGACGTAGTGCAGGGGAGTGAAGCGGGCCAGGACGAGGCTGAGCAGGAAGCCGAGGATCATCAGCCAGCTCACCATGCCGCCGTACTGCGCCTGGGCGATGCCGGCGATCGCCTCATTCGTGGGGATCACGCCGTGGGCACCGGTGGCACCTTGGATCATGATGCCGAGCGGGGCCAGCGAGCTGACCACCAGCCCGGCGCCGGCGCCGATCAGCAGGAAGCCGAGCGTCGCCTTGAGGGCACTGCCGACCATCTGCCCGCGGCTGCGGCGCATGGCGGCGAGGCCGACTGCGGTGATGATGCCGATCAGGAATGCCGGCACGCTGAGGATCTCGTTCACCAAGAACTGGGCGAACGCCATCACGAAATTCATGGGTGGACCTTTCTCGGGCTCGCACGCGGCGAGGATCAAATGTCGTAGACCTCGCGCAGGGCGGCGTCGATCTCCTGCTCGCTGGTGAAGTTCTCGATGATGACCATGGGCACTCCCAGGTCACCGAGGGTCTTGCCGATCTCGCCGGAGGTCATGATCAGGTCGCACTCCTTGGCCTTGCCCTTGGCCGAGACGGTATCGGTGGCCTCCACCGTGATGTAGGGACCCCATCCCCACTTGCCGAGAACGCCCTCGAGGGTGTTCTTGAGGAAGAGGCTGGTGCCCACGCCGTTGCCGCAGACCGTCATGATGTGGTCCTTGGTGAGGGGCGGCCCCGAGGTGCTGCGCTGGCTGGTCGTCGGGGTGGGTGCCGGTGTGGCGGCCGGGGTGGCGGGCGCCTTCTTGGGTGCGGTGACCTCGCGCAGGATGTCCAGCACCGCCTCGGCATCGGGCGCGGTGCGCAGCCGCTCCATGGTCTGCTTGCTGCTGACCACCTTCGCGAGCTGGGCCATGGCGTCCTGGTGCTCGGTGGTGTCGGCCGCAGCCATGGCCACGACGAGCTCCACCGGGTCATTGCGCTTGTGCCCGAACTCCACGGGCTCGGCCAGCCGCAACCAGGACAGACCCGTGCGCTTCACGGCCTCGGAGGGGCGGGAGTGGGCGAAGGCGAAGCCTGGTGCCAGGACGATGTAGGGGCCGTTGGTGTGGACGCTGTCGACCATCGCCTGGGTGTAGTCGCCGGTGGCTACTCCCTCGGCCTCCAGCAGCGCGCCGGCCTGTCGGATGGCGTCCTCCCATCCCTGGGCCGTGGCATCCAGCCGGATCGCGGAACGGCTGAGCAGGCTCACCACCGTCTTTGCTTCATCTGCTTGTGGACTCGTCATGGTGCCATCACACTCCTGGTCGCTGGGCCGTCAGTGGCTGGGAATGACAGTACGGAGTGCTGGGGATATCCGCCCAAGATCTGGCATGTGTCCAGCCTCCCACCCCGGATCTGTTCGGCGTGCGCTCGCACTGCGGGAATGGGAATCCCTGGCCATGCTCCCAGAGTCATTCAGTCTGACGGAGTCATTCAGTCTGACGGAGTCATTCAGCCTGACGGGGTCATTCAGCCTGACGGGGCTGCTCGGCCCTGGCCCGCGCCGCGTCGATGCGTGCCTTGGCGCCGTCGAGCCACTGCTGGCAGATGCCTGCCAGCAGCTCACCGCGCTCCCACAGCGCCATGGAGTCAGCCAGGGGGACGCCGCCGGACTCGAGTTTGCGCACCACCTCGGCCAGCTCCTCGCGGGCCTGTTCATAGCCCATCGAGGGCGTCTGGTCGGGATTCTGGTTCTCGCTCATCGGGGTCCTCAGTTCTCATCGGGGTCGTCGAAGCCGAAGTCGTCCATGGTGGCGCTCAGGTTTCCTGTGGGGTCGTCGATGCCGGTGATCGACAGGGTCAGCTTGCCGTCGGACAGGTAGGCCATCACGTCGTCGTCCAGGTCCACCTCGGCGATGGAGGTGACCGAGTTGCCCTCGCCGTCGGCCAGGATGGCGTAGCCGCGCTCAAGCGTTGCCTTCGGGCTCATTGCCCGCACCCGGCTCAGGTCGTGGGCCAGGGAGGTCTGGTGCTGCGTGACGGTTTGCTCGGCCGCCCGTTCCAGCCGCATCCGCAGCATCTGGAGCCGCTCGTCGTGCACCTCGAGGCTGCCGCCCGGGTCGCGCATGACCGGCCGGCTGGTCAGCTGGGTGAGCTGCTGCTGCTCCTGGCCGACCTTGGCGACGATCGCCTGGCGGATCCGGGCCAGCGCCTGCTGCACCCGCTCTGACTCCTCCCGGGCATCGGGCACCACGCGCTTGGCGGCGTCGGTGGGGGTGGAGGCCCGCAGGTCTGCGGCCAAGTCGACGATCGGAGTGTCCGGCTCGTGCCCGATCGCCGTCACCACCGGGGTTCGCGCCGCCGCAACGGCCCGCACCAGGCCCTCGTCGCTGAAGGGCAACAGGTCCTCCAGGGAGCCGCCGCCACGCGCGATGATGATGACGTCCACCAGCGGGTCGGAGTCGAGGACGGCCAGTTGCTGCATCACCTCGGCCGCCGCCTTGGGGCCCTGCACCAGCGCATGGCGCACGTCGAGGCGCGCCGCAGGCCAGCGGCCCAGGATGTTGGTGACAACGTCCTTCTCCGCAGCCGTGTTCTGCCCGGTGACCACGCCGATCACGCGCGGCATGAAGGGCAGCCGCTTCTTGCGTTCGGGGGCGAACAGGCCCTCGGCCTGCAACAGGCGCTTGCGTTGTTCCAGCATGGCCAGCAGCTGGCCCTCGCCGGCGATGCGCAGTTCGGCACACTCGAAGCTGAGACGTCCGCTCTTGGCCCACACCGTCGGCCGCACCAGGGCCGAGACGGTCATGCCCTGCGAGAGCGGGCCGGCGGAGTCGAGGACGGCCGAGGAGATGGTGACCGAGGCAGAGACCTCATCGTTCACGTCGCGCAGGGTGAGGAACTGCGTGGCACCACGCGTGCGGCGCATCTCGATCACCTGCGCCTGCACCCACACCTGGCCGCAGCGCTCCACCCATCCCTTGACCGCGCGCACCACCTCGCCCAGTGCCTTGGGGGTATCCGGTGAGCTCTGCATCGCCATGACCACGAGCCTAGGGGGTGGCTGTGACAGTTCTCCGGTGCCGGTGCCGGTGCCGGTGCCGGTGCCGGTGGCGGCGCGGGGGTGGGTTGTGCGCGTCCTGCGTCCGGCCCCTCCGTCGCACTGGGCACGTCGAAAGCTGACTGTGCCGGCGATGGAGCAAGTGCCCCGTCGGTCTTGGACGTGCGGAGTCGGGGTTTGGGTGGCTGGTGCGCGTGCGGGGTGGGCTTTGGACGTGCGCGGTGGGGGCACCGTCGCCCCACAGCGGGCTCTGGGAGTCAGCTCATAGACTGGGGGCATGAGCGAATCTGCCAAGCATGTCGTCGTCGCCGCCCCGCGCGGCTACTGCGCCGGAGTCGACCGTGCCGTCATCACCGTGGAGAAGGCGCTGGACAGCTACGGCGCCCCCGTCTACGTGCGCAAGCAGATCGTGCACAACAAGCACGTTGTGGAGACGCTGGAGAAGCGGGGCGCGATCTTCGTCGAGGAGCTGTCGGAGGTGCCCGAGGGTGCCACCGTGGTCTTCAGCGCACATGGGGTCAGCCCGATGGTGCACTCGGAGGCTGCCGAGCGCCAGCTCAAGACCATCGACGCCACCTGCCCGCTGGTCACCAAGGTGCACCACGAGGCCAAGCGCTTCGCCAAGCAGGACATCCCGATCGTGCTGATCGGCCACGCCGGCCACGAGGAGGTGGAGGGCACCATGGGCGAGGCGCCCGAGCACATGACGCTGGTGCAGCACCCCGACGACGTGGAGTCCGTCGAGCTGCCCACCGACGAGCCCGTGGTGTGGCTCAGCCAGACCACGCTCAGCGTCGACGAGACGATGCAGACCGTCGATCGGCTGCGCACCAAGTTCCCGCTGCTGCAGAGCCCGCCCAGCGACGACATCTGCTACGCCACGCAGAACCGCCAGCTGGCCGTCAAGCAGATCGCCGCCCATTCCGACCTGGTGATCGTGGTCGGCTCGCAGAACTCCTCCAACTCGGTGCGCCTGGTCGAGGTGGCGCTGGAGGCCGGGGCAAAGGCCGCCTACCGCGTGGACTGCGCCTCCGAGATCGACGAGTCCTGGCTGGAGGGTGCCGACCGCATCGGCGTCACCAGCGGTGCCTCGGTGCCCGAGGAACTCGTCGACGGGGTGCTCGAACTGCTCGAGGGCAAGGGCTACCCCAAGGCAGTCGAGGAGCGCCTGATCGAGGAGTCGCTGACCTTCGCGCTGCCCCCGGAGTTGCGCAAGGACCTGCCGAAGAATGCCGCCCGCCACTGACCCAATTCATCACCGTCCCCGCAGTGAGCGGGGCAGCCGAGGAGCCCGTCGAGAGCACAACGACGGGCTCCTCGCATCTCGGGTTCACTCTGCGCTGAACCCACTGCTCAGACGCCCATCAGAGCGTCGATGTGGCCATGACAAGCAGCGATGAAATGGACACTGGGCCCAGTGCGGGTGTGGGGTTGGAGGGTTTTTGCGGCCTTCAATGCCCTTGAGGAGAGATTCATGGCCCCATCACGACTCCGGCGACACATTCGTCGCCCCCGCCGTCGCAGGCTTGAAGTTGATCACGTGACGGTGGTGGAGAAGCAACCGATGAAGAAGGCCATCGCCGGCGCCCTGGTGGGCAATGCGATGGAGTGATACGACTTCGGCATCTATGGATGTCTCACCGCCACCATGGCCGTGCTGTTCGTGCCCAATGTGCCCGAGCAGTGGCGCATGGTGGTCGTGCTGGCCGGTTTTGCGGTCAGCTTCATCGCCCGCCCCATCGGTGGACTCGTCTTCGGGCCACTCGGTGACAAGATCGGCCGGCAGAAGGTGCTCGCCATCACCATGATCATGATGTCGGTGGCCACCGCGGCCATCGGCATGCTGCCCACCAGCGCCACGATCGGCAACTGGGCCTTCGCCCTGCTGATCGCCTGTCGCCTGGTGCAGGGCTTCTCGACCGGCGGCGAGTACGCCGGCGCCACCACCTTCGTCGCCGAGTACTCGCCCGATGCCCGCCGCGGCTTCCTGTCCAGCATCCTCGACGT